>JAPOXI010000106.1 GCA_026707185.1 Chloroflexota bacterium | reverse complement strand
TCGTCATGTCCAGCACGCCGCTCGCGAACCCGCCGGCCACCACGTCTTCCATCGTGCGACCGCCCGTGCCGGTGGCGTGGAACACCAGCACCTCGTAGCCCAGCGCGTCCAGCCGCTCGCGGCAGCGTTCCACTGCCGGCGTGGTGTTGCCGAACATCGAGGCCGCGATCAGCGGCTTGTCCTTGATCTCCGGCGCGGCCGTCTCCACCATGCCCACCACCGCGCCCACCGCGTTGGCGTAGATGCGCGCGCTGATCCGGTTCACCCCCGCCACGTCGACGATCGAGGGCACCATCACCACGTCCTTGGTGTCCACGTAGCCGCTCGTATCGCCCGAGGCCACCGTGCTCACCATCACCTTGGGCACGCCCACCGGCAGCGCCCGCATCGCCGCGGTACCCACCGCCGTGCCCGCGCTGCCGCCCATGCTCAGCACGGCGTCAATCCGGCCCTCGGCGTGCAGCCTGCCCACGATCGCGGCCCCGCCGGCGGCCATCACGCCAATCGCCGTGCCCCGGTCGCCCTGCGCCCGCAACTCGTCCAGCCCGGTTCCACCGGCTTCCGCTACGTCAGCCGCGGAGATGTCCGGCTCGAAGCCCGGCTCGCTGATCACCCCGCTATCGATCACCAGCGCCCGGTGACCCCGACGCTCGATCTCCCGGCGCACGAAGGCGAACTCCTCGCCCTTCGTATCCAGCGCGCCGATCACGGCAATCGTTGTCGACATCCCCTCACTCCTCCGCGCGCCGCCGGCGCGCCCCCGCCAGCTACCCCGCTACCTTAACCCGCGCGGGAATCCCTGGCTCGAAATCTCAGGGGTTCGTCGCCAGGTCGTCCACCACCAGCCGCCCCGCATTCAGCGCCACCGCCGTCAGTAGGTCGTCGCGCAGGGGCCAGTCGGTCGGCAGCTCGGCGAATACCGCGTATGTGCCCGTTCTGGTCGGCTGCACGATCAGCGCGTGGCCAAGCCTGACCGCTGGGACGGCACGCCAGGAATCGCCTTCAAGCCGCAAGACACTGGCGCCCTCGGCATTCGGCTGGATGAACGTCAGTCGAGCCGCGGGTGAAAGCTCAATGTCGCGTCCGCCGGCGTCCCGCGCCGTGACGGTGAACGCCGGCGATATTCGCAGCAGGTTCGGCCCGGCGCCCGGCAGCGCCACGTAGGTCGGCTGGGCCAGGAGCGTGAGGTCGGCGCCGTCCGGCAATGTCTCACGGTCTGCCTGAAGCGTCGCGTTCGATAGCTGCAGTGTCATCCGCGTCGCAGCTGACTCGGCGGCCGGCGCTGTGTGAGACCTCGGGGCCGGCGTTTCACGGAGTCGCACGTCCGGCGCTGTCTGCGCCCGTGCGGCCGGAGGTACTGACGGCAAGAGCGCCGCTGCGGACAGAACCGCGATCAGCGCCACGGCGGCGCCGGCCGTGAGCCAGCGGCTCATGGCGTGACCAGGGGCCGCAGGGTTGCGAGGACGTCGGCTGAGCGGGCGCCTCGCAGCACAATGTCCACCGCCCAGAGCGGCCGGTCCGCTGGCCACTCGCCGGCAGCCAGTAGCCGCGCGGGTGGCGAATCCGTCGGTATGCCACCTGTTCGTTGCAGCGTCTCTCGGTACCAGTCGAACTGCCATAGCCGCCGGTCGACAATCGTCAGGTCACTCCGTCCGCCCGGCGCGTAGCGCGCGTACCACAGGGGAAACGTCGCGCGGTCGTCCTCGGTCAGCAGCACACTGCCGGTCTCGGCCTGGGCCAGCGTCGCGTGAGCGAAAGCCGCGGCGTGCGTGGCGTCACGCATGGAGACTTGCTGGGCCACTTCCGTGCCGCGAATGACCGCCGTGGCGATCAGGAGCAAGGGGAGTGTCGCGGCAACCAGGCGGTGCGCGCCTCCCCTGGCGGCCGGCGCCAGTCGAACGACTTCAAGGACACCAACGACTGACCACAGGGCAGCCGCCGCGAGGGCGGGGAGGATGAAGACCTCGTCGTCACGGGAGGTGTAAAAGGCGCTCACGGCCAAAGCGCTGATCGCTATCCATCCCGTCGCGAGCGCAGCCCAGCTGAATCGTCGGGTCAGCGACGCGCCGCCAATTGCCAGCAAGGGCAATTGGAGCCACGTCAGTTGGCGCACGGGTTCGCCAAGCAGCCAGGCGGCCTTGGCTCCCGTCGCGCCCAGGTCGCTTGCGTCCAGGCGCGAGCGATAGATCTCACCGCTGACGACCGACCAGAATCGCTCCAGCGTTGTCGGAGCGCCCCAGTTGATCGGCGGGTCCAGGGCCGCGGCGACGGGCAGGTAGACGTAAACCGCGCAAGTCGTCGCGACGCCAGCAATTGCGGCTGCAGCAAGGCGCCGGGCCAGATGCGCGTGCCAGCACCCCGATAGGAGGATCGCCCCCAACGCCAGTGCAGCCAGCGCCGTCGTGACATGCGCGCCGATTCCCAGTCCCAGGAGAACTCCGGCGACGGCCGCCCAGCGTGGATTGCCCGTCGCGGATTCAGCGTCGAAGCGAGCGCGCGCCGCCGCGTACATCGCGCTCCACAGGAACAGACTGGCGAACGCGTAGACCTCGGTGACGATCGCGTTCGACCAGACCAGCGGCGCCAAGCCGTAAAGGGCCAGCACGGCAGCGGCGGCCACGGCCTCGGGAACAGCCAGCGAGGTGCCTGCGCTCGCTCGGAGCCGGGCGGCCAGCAGGCCGAGCGGAACCAGCGACCCGGCCGCCGCCAGCGCGGTCAGCACATTCAGCCGCAGCGCCAGGTCGCCCAGCGGGATTGCGCGCACGGCCAGTCCCAGCAACATCACGGTTGGATATCCGGTGGGATGCGGTACGCCGCCCACGGCCACGGCTGCGGCCAGGTCGCCGCTGTCGATGCCGGCGCCGGCCCACACGACACCGGGTGCGAGCGTGAGGAGATAGGCCGTGAGGACTCCGGTGGCGGCGGTCAGGCCTATGGCAGGGCCCACGTAGCGGTTGGCAACTCTCGGTACGTGCACGAGTGCCTAGGTCATCGCACGACGACGAAATACTCGGCCCAGGCGCGTCAGATCGGAGCGCGCGTCTGGCGCTTCCACGAGGGATATGCCTGCGAAGGCTGAAAAGATGGGGTCGGGGACACCGTGATCCGCGAAGACGAACCACCGGCCCACGCCCAGTTGGCGGCCACGCGTTTCAAGCCAATCCAGGGCGTTGCCGAGGAATGCCTCAATCAGGTCCGAGCGGAATCGGCCCGCGGGCGCAACCAGGGTCTCGCCGACCACGCCCTGCTCGATCCGCCAGTCGTCAAAGCCCCAGATGATGGCGAACTCGGTGAGCCAGATGGGATGTCCTCGGTGCGCGGGAATCGCGTCCAGGTAGGCGCGCAGGCCCTCCAGCTGCGCCTGCATCACGGAAACGTCCGTCATGGGCGGATCAATCCAGTCGATCTCGTAGGCGTGGATGCCCCAGATGTCGATTGGCGGTTCGCGGCCGCGCAGTTCCCGGTAGGCGGCTCGGAATCCATCGATCCACTCACGCCCGGTCAGGTCCGCGCCGGCGCAGCCGCGGCAGCGAAAGTCGAAGTTCAACGTGTTGGGCGCCACGATCCGGGCCGATGGGTCTCCGGACCGAATGGCCACGACGACCCGGTCGAAGAAAACTGCGTAGGCCCCTGGGCTCAGATTGTCCTGGAGGCCCGTGTTGGGCTCGTTGCCAATGGCCCAGGCGGCGCCCGGGTGCCTGGCTGCCTGGGCTCGCAGTTCGGCGGCCGACGGCTCGTTGGATGGACGAACGACGGCGATCTTCTCGGACCCGGACGGTGCGTCGTCCAGACCGCTGGCGTAGTCCAGGTAGCTACGGGCGCCTGTGCGGGCCAGCACGTTGCGCACGCCGCCCGCGACGTGCCGATGCAGGGCAATCACCCCGTAGCGCGAATCGCCGGCGGGCGGCCAGGCTATGGACTCAGCCGAGGGCCTGAACGCGTGCGTCAGATCGGTGCCCGGGATGTCGGCGGGGCGCCGAACTTCCAGCGGCAGCCCCGGCGCGTACTGTCGGAGCAGCGGGTTGTCGGACGCGGCGTCGGCCAGGGTGGTGCTTAGCCCGTGCCCCGTGATCAGCGACTTGAGGTGATCGCCCAGCAACAACCCGCCGGTGGCGCCCGTGGCCGCGTCGAAGTGCATCACGCCTCGCTGGAACCGCTGATAGACGAAGCTGGCATTGGCCGGGTCGGGCATTGGTCGGCTTAGTGTGAGGCCCCAGATCTCAAGCGCGGCCAGTTCGCGGAGGTGCGATGTCAGTTCCACCGGCGCGGCGGCTAAGAATTGGCGTAAGAAGCCGACCTCCCGACCCTGCCAGGCATCCGGGACGTGCACCCTGACGAACGCCTGCACGGCCCGGGTGTATCCCGGCGAGCCGGCGGCTGGCGCCCGTGCGCTTAGGTCATCATCGACCGCCGGAATGGTCAGACCGCCGAAGCGCTGGTAGTTCAGGTAGGGCGCCTGCAGGATGTTCAGTCCACGCGGCGTGCCGTCCGGCCCGATCTGAATGCCCTGTCGCTGGAAGAGCTGGACTTCGAACCCATAGAGCCTGAAGACGTTGCTGATCGGGAACCCGAACGTCCCCACGCCGCCGCGAGATTCGAAGTAGGCGCGGATCTCGGGGTTCCAGACGCCAAAGCCCGTTTCCGAATAGAACAAGGCGTCGTGCTCCGCTGCCCCGGCCGAGCCGGAGGCTGCCGTCGTCAGCAGGGCAGCAACGGCGACACCGGTTGCCCACGTACGTAGCCGCCGCCCCCAAGCACGGCGCCCCCGCGTCGGGGACGGACACCCGCTGTCTACGGGAGTTCCGCAGCTTCGCGGCGGTTGGCCGCCAGCATGGCAATGAACTCACGTCCGATTGGGCGGATGGTCACTTCGCCGGTGGCGTCGTTCAGCCGCAGTTTCAAGTGCTGGAAGTACTGATCGGTGAAGCCGGGCGCCGCCGGTAGCGCTTCCGTGATCGGATAGCCCAGCACATCAGCACCGCCCAGGGCCAGGAATCTGGCAAGAAACGGGCCGCTCACGTTGTGTCCCGTCTGTGGAAAGAAGCGTCCGTCGCCTGCGTTCGGCACCGGGGGATCGGGGCCGACAAAGTTGCCGACCTCACCGCGAATCCAGTACGCAGCGAGCACCGGTTGAATCTCGTATCCGGTTCCGGCCAACTCGGGGTGGTACCCCAGCACGCCGTTAGCGCAGACCTGGATGTACACACCGGCGCCGGTTGGCGCCTCGATGATCGTGCCGCCAGGCCCCACTGCTGCGAAGAATCCGTGGGTGAGGCAGGGGCCCCAGGTCGCCGCACCGCCTGTTGACTCATAGAACGTCGCGAACTCGGGAAGCACAGGCTTGGTTCCGGCTCCCACAACGAAGCTGCCGGGCTCGGTGAACACAAAGCTTGCGCAGATGCTGTGCGGATCCGCATCTGCCTTGACCAGTCGACCGGGATGCACGACGAGTGATTCCGTGCTGACGCCGGGTGGTTTCATGGATGACGGAAAACAGAACCGGGCCAGCTGGGCACGGGTGAGTGAACCCGGCAACGTGCCTCGGCCAGTGACACCGATGCTGATCTGGACTCCGACGATTGGCTGCCCACCGAATGTGACCTCAATGAACCGATCGGCAGCCGGATGTACGACCGTCGGCAATCTCCTGCGGCTTGGTGAGGACTCCAGCGTCGCGACGTCAAGAACGCGCACGTCAGCATTCGAACTTGGCGATGCCGTCACGTCGCTCAGGTAGCGCCCGACGAACACCGCAAACGCTTCCGACGGCGGCGACGGCGTAGCGGCCGGCGGGGTTAGTGCTGGTCCCGTCTGGCCGCTCGCTGCTTCGGGACGCGAAGCGACGAGGATTGCCGAGACGCCCAACGCCAGCGCGACGATGATCCATCCGGCAAGCGCGGGGACGACCCGTGGCACTGCCGCCGCCTTGAGTGAACCGGCCCCCTTTGCGTTAGAGGGCATGCGGGGATGTCCTCGCGGGTCTGGCAAGAAGACGCTGGATCAGGGACTCACCCCAGGATTCGTTGACCTGGCTGCCCCATACCACCACGAGCGTGAGCACTGTCCGGGCACGACGCGTGGTCCAGGTCTCCAGGACAGCGTTGGTGCGGCTGCCATCCAGCGCACTGAGCCATCCGGTCTGCAAGCTGCGTGTCACGAGGAGGTCCGGTGGCAGCTCGAATCTGGAAGACGCGGACTCCGTCAACATGGCGCTGAAGCCGAGTTGGCTCGTCGCTCCGCGGGTAGCAGACGCTTCGCGACCGGTACCGGCGACGGCTGCCGCAGCAAAACCTGAGGCAGCTTCGATGCTTGGGTGCCGGGTCAACCGCACGACGGCTGCCAGGGGTCCATCGCGTTCGATCCGTTCGTCGCGAAGCTTGGCGCGCTCACTGAAGCCGAAAGCGACCACAGTCGCACCGACCTGCTCGTCACCGCGACCGCTGCGGCGAGAATCCGATGTGCTGGCAAACAGCTCGAAGTAGTTTGGGCCCAGGTCCTCGGCGACTGGGAGTCGCGGCGTTGTTGGGGACGCTATCGCGGACGCCCGTTCGGCACGGGCTGGCGCGACCACGGCGGCCGTGACTTCCGAGTTGATGGTCCTCGCTGTTCGTGGTGTGACGGACCTGACGTCGACCGTCGGACCGATCGGCGGCTCGGGCTCGACCGATGCACATGCCGCCAGCAAGACAAGTGCGCCGATGGCGAAAAGGAGGCGACGATCTCGCGTCCAGAACGTCACGGGGTCGGCGATCTGAACACGCGGTCGGTCGCCAGCCAACCGTCGAAGATCTGCTGCTGCGGCGTCTGGACGACAAGCCGATGCCTGTCGGTTCCAGGCTGTTTAGGCACATGCAGGGTGTATCCGCTGGCGCTCCAACGGGCCGCCAGCCGAGGTGGCAGCCAGTATTCAAACTCCACCCTCCGCCGTTCGCCGGCGGGAAGGTCCAGAAACCCGGCGAACTCAGTCAACCCGTTAATCAGGCGCGCCGGCTGCGGGTGCGCCAGCCCCTCGACCGACGTGAGCCGCGACCCCGCCGGGACGTAGACCCGCACGTAATCCGCCAGGCGCCCGCCTGGGCTGGCCTCTGGGTTCCGATTGACGTAGCCGATGGTCAGCTTTGCGGCGCCGGTCGCCGGGTCCAGGCGGTAGCGGATGGACTGTTCGATTGCTCGGAAGGGTGCGCCGTGATCCACCTGGGCGTCCACGACGTAGACCAGGTCATCCGCGGACGACGGCAGGCGTCCGGCGGCGCCCGCATCCTCCGCGAGACGTTGCAGATCGACGTTCTGGAATGCGGCCAGCAGGTGCTTTTCGGCCACCATTGCCTGGAGGGCGCCGATGACGACGTGCGGTTCGGTTCGCAGGCGTTCGGTGGTCGTCCGAAGCAGTGCGGCGGTCAACGCGGCATAGAAGGGTCGCGCGCTGAACCAGGCGCGGCGGTCGCCGGTGGAGTGGGCGAAGTGCTCCAAAACCGTGTAGGCGTTGGCCGTGGTCACCCGCACATCGTGGCCCGGCACCTCCACCGGCCCAATGGCGGCCAGCAAAATGCCCAGCGCCTGCTGGTCGAACGCGAAAACCCCGTCCACGGGCTCCACGTCGTTCAGCGCCAGGAATCGCACAACGTCGTCGGCGGACGCCCGGAAGTCGGGATGCCAGTTGGCGTCGCGCAGATTCCAGTCCCGCATCCCCTGGTAACGGCGGAACGGCGGGGGCGCCGGTATCCGCGGGCGCGTCGGGTTTTCGATCAGGTAGCTGCGCAGATACGTCAGGTCGCGCGGTTCGCCGTCCGCGAGCGTGACGAACGCCACGTTGCCGATGAATCCACCGGTTGGCCGCAACTCGTCGCTCTTTTGCGCCAGGAGCAGGTAGCGCTGGGGTGTCGGCGAGCCGAGCGCTTTTGGCGCCAGCACGGCGGCCTGGAGCACCGTGCGCAGGGTCTCGATCGTGTCACGAATCGCCTCAATCCGCCGGTCATGCAAGTGACCGTCCGCAGCGGCGGCAACGGCATCAAGCTTGCTGCTGGCGCGTTCGACGCGTGCCAGTTGATCGCGAATCGTCTCGCGCGCGCCTTCGAGGGCATCAACCAGCGCCGGAAGCGGATCGTCCGGCGAATTGCCTGTCATCGTGAGTCGATCCATGAGCCCGGCCATGAGCGCCAGCGTCGTGGCGCCCGCCGAGCTGAGATCCGCGTGAACGGCCAGCAGCGCACGGGCTTCCTGGATCCGGACCCGTACCGGCGGGATGACGGACGCAACCGCCAGGGCAGGCCCGTAGCGGTTGAGGCGGCGCTCAACCGAGGACAGTTGTGCGGACGCGAACTCCAACGTGCGGCTGCTGGCGCGCAAGTCCGCCGCGTTCGCGCTGCCGCCGTCGACCTGCCAGCGGACCTCGCCAATGGATTCGATAGCGACGCCGGCCTCCTGGGCGAGCCGGGTGAGGTCAGAGGCCGCCAGACCAAGCAACACGAGCGTCGTGGCCAGTGCAATCGGCGCCAGCCGCCGGCGGTACGGCGCGGCGGTGGCCGTTGCGCCACTGGCCCGCGAAGGTCTAGGCGGCGCCACGGCGCGAGAGGACGGCGGGGATGGTGCGCAGGAGGATTGCAAGGTCGAGCGCGAGCGATCGACGCCGGATGTACAGCAGGTCGGTCGCCACCAACCGGCGGAACGAACCGCGACCTCGCGAGGTCACCTGCTGAAGTCCGGTGATGCCGGGGCGAACCGCCAGGCGGCGCTTCGCGCGGCCGTCGTAGTGACCGAACTCGTAGCTCAGGGGCGGTCGTGGCCCCACGAGGCTCATGTCGCCTCGGAGGACATTGGCCAGCTGAGGGATCTCGTCCAGGCTCCAGATCCGCAGCAGGCGTCCCACGCGGGTTACCCGCGAGTCATCGGGCAGCTTGCCGTGGCGTTGCGTTCCCCCGATGTAACCGGCGGCAAACGCTTCGTGCGCGGCCGTGGGCGCGCCGGCCTGCATGGTTCGGAACTTGTAGTACCGAAATGGTCGGAAGGCCTGCCCGTGGACCATTGCGCTGTAAAGCACGGGTCCAGGCGAATCCAGTTTGATCAGGCCCGCGACGAGCAGCCAAAGCGGCAGGCCGAGTATCAACAGCAACAGCGCGAGGACGATGTCCAGCACGCGCTTGGCGAACAAGTACGACAACTGCGGGCGGCCTGCGGGCGCTGCCTATTGACCCAGCGCACCGCTGTGAGTGCGGATTCGGCCGCCCGAACATCCAGGTCGGATGTTGCTCTGAACCGTTCGAAACCTCGGCAAGTGTCGCACAAAGGGCACTGCCGATAACCAGGGATAACCGAACTTCAATCTTCGTGAGCCGCCCCGAATCTGGCAGATCTATCCTGGGCCGCCAAGGCATCCAGGAATCTCCTGACCGGCACGTAACGGCGCGAGACTAGGCGGCTGAATCGCTTCTACTACCAACCATTCGCTGCACGAGCAGTGTCGTCAGGTGAAAGGACGATCTGTGCTCGCTCGGTGTGTGGCCGACGCTTCCAAGCCCGGCGCGACACAGGCTATGCTTGGCGTTGCATCAGACGTACACGAAACTTCGAAGCGCCAACGCTTCTCGATCCGAGGACATTCCATTCCCTTCCGCCGGTGCCCTAACTTCTCGGTGACGGATGGTTTGGATCACGACCAGTTGCGGTGACAATTCACCGGTATGGAGGCTCGCGTCCTTGATCGATGACCTACGTCTCCAGTGGCGTGCGAACCCTTTCGCTCTTATCTCATCAGCCAAGACATCGTTCACAGACCTCCATTCAACGGCATTGTCTGCAGTCAACGCGCGACCTTGGTGACGAATATGAGAGTGGAGTTGCCCGCCTGTTCACTTCCGGAGCACCTGCGTAAGAGCTCTTAGTCGCCGACGGTGATTCGTCGTGCCTGGCATGTTCGACGAATGCGCCAGACCGTCGATAGTCGACGATTCGGGTTGCCATAGTCCGGAAACACTACGTGCTCGGTTCGCATCGGTTCGTCAGGAAACTTCAGTTGCGTTTCACATAGCGGTATAGCAAACTCCTGTCGTGTTTGAGCTTTCACACCGTCGCCAGGAGGACGATGAATGAAGCTTAAGGAAGTCGTGTCGGGTAGCGAATGGGCAAGCCGCCCCCAGCGCATGCGGCGCGTGAGCCCGGAAATCAGGGAGATTGTTCGCGCAGCCGGACGTAGTAAGGCCGGCGAGTGGACGGTCGTCACCCTGACCGATGACGAAAAGAAGCGCCAGCCGACGCTGCGCGGTCGGATTCAGGCCGCCGCCGTCCAGGCTGGATTCAAAGTTGGTTTTGAAATGCGCAACGGCGACTTGGGAGTCCAGAAGCAAGGCTAGTCGCCCGCGTGTAGCGAAAGGCCGCGCACGAGGCGCGGCCTTTCGCTTTAGGCGCGAGTTATCGACGACACGCTTCAGGCATCCCGCCAGAGCTTGCCCATCGCCTGCACGCGTGCAAGCCGCGACTCGTCGAACGCTGGCAGCTCAAATCCAAGAGGCTGCGGCGGGCCGTCAATGCCTAGAGATGCCTGCACGTCAGGCCTGGTGTAGTACGCGTTGTAAGTCTGCTTCACTAGCTCGGTAAACGACTCGGGCATGGCGTCCTCCACCCGTCGAAGAATGCCCACCCGTTCCCCGGAATCGAGCTCAGCGAACGGTGAATCACCGGCGGCGGCTTCGACCGCACGCAGCGCGGTAAGCACGGGGCGCCGCAACAGTGGTCGCTCGGCAAGGTAGGCGTCAACACTCAACGCCGCGCCCAGTGTCCCGGCCGCCGGCAGGTCGCCGTGTGCAGGCACCAGCTCGTCCTGAACCAGCGTGAGCAGCGCAAGTTCCCCTGGCGTAAAAATGCGCGCCGTCATGCCGCCGCCTCTCGATAATTTCGGCCCAGCCAGTCGGCGCATCGCAGTGCGACAGCTTGAATGGTGCTCGTTGGATTTACGGCGGCGGACGTTGTAAATGTGCTGCCGTCAATAACGAACAGGTTCGGGCACTCGTGCGCCTGGCCCCAACCATTGATCACCGAACGTTCGGGATCGTCGCCCATGCGGCAGGTTCCCATCAGGTGCCAGCCGGACTCCTGGACCAGTGGGTCCACCAGGATCTCCACGGCACCCGCGGCTTCGAAGAGTTCGCGGCCACGCGCGATGCTGAATTCGAGCATGCGTTGAGTGTTCTCTCCAGCGCGATACTCGATCCGCGGGGCCGGAATACCGTGCGCGTCGGTCAACTCAGGGTCCAGCGTGACGCGATTCTCCGGTTCCGGTAGGTCTTCCAGCATGGCGGAAGTCGTCATCGTGTGTGCGTAGCGCGATCGTAGTGCCTCGTGATGCTCACTGCCCCACGGGACGGGATGCCCAAGGATGCCCCCATTGGCAACCGAAAGCGGTCCGACGCTTCGACTGAGTTGGAGTTCAAAACCTCGCACGAAGCCTCGCGCCAGGTCGGTTTCGTAAAATTCCTGGCAGTTCATCAGGCCACCAATCGGGCCACGCTGCCCGTTCACGACTTCTTCGAACACGCCGCTGACAAATGCAACGGGATGAAACATCAAATAAGCGCCCACGACGCCGGAATTGTTCGCCAGGCCGTTTGGGAAGCGCGCCGAGGTTGAATTGAGCAGAAGACGTGGCGTTCCCACGCCGTTCGCGGCCATCACAACCACGCCGGCCGTGTGGCTGCGGCGCACGCCCTCGCCGTCGTAGTAGAGGGCTCCCGTAGCTTGCCCGGCGCGGTCCACCGTGATCTGTTCAACGCGGGCGTGCGTGATCAGCTGTACGCCTTGGGCCAGCGCTTTTGGCCAGTACGTCACGTGCGCGCTGGACATGGCCCCGATGGGGCACCCAATGTCACACGGCCCGCAGCAGTTACAGGGCGACCGGTTCTCGCCAAACGGCTCGGAAATCAGCGCGTTGTCACACGGCCACCAATGCCAGCCCAGCTTCTCCAGGCCGCGGAGATACGCCTCACACCCGGCGTCGAAGGCCAGCGGCGGCGTCTGCCGCGGGCTACGCGGCGGATTGCCGGGATCGCCCGCCAGGCCCGATACGCCCACCATCGAATCGTTGAGGTCGTAATAGGGTTCCAGGTCCCAGTACGTAAACGGCCAGTCGTCGGCCACGCCGTCCAGCGTGCGCACGCGAAAGTCGGACGGCCGCATACGCGGGAAATGCCCGCTCCAGTGCACCGTACTGCCGCCCACCGCGTTAACCATCAGTGGATAAATCGGCGTCCCGCTGTTGTTGATGGGGTAGTCCGCGGCCCACCCGCGTACATTCGGATCCTTGGCGAACGATGTCTGTCGGGCGAGTTCGTAGTCAGGTCGGCTGTGCGCGTACTCGGAGGGATCGACCCAGCGGCCTTGTTCCAGGCAGGTCACGCGTAGTCCCCCGCGCGAAAGCGACCAGGCCGCCGCGGCGCCCGAGGCGCCTGAACCAATGATCAGGACATCGGAATCAAATTCCGGCGCGGCCATCGCATCGTCACCAGGACTCGATCGCCTGAAGCATACGCGCCGGGCGTCGGCGCGTCAGTCCTTGATCGTCAGTCCACCGAACAGGACGGTGCCTCGGATGCTGACCGTCGCCTCGCCCTCGGCGCCCGAGTCCTCACGCTTGTCGTCAACGCCCCCAAACAGGGCCACAACGTCGTTGTGGACGGTCCAGTCCTCCGGTACCCGCAGTTCCACGCCGCCGAACATGCAGGTCACGTCAATCACCGCCGGCGGCCGCTCGACGCGGGCCCTTCGCAGGTCGTATTCCGCCCCGCCGAAGAGCGTCGTGGTCTGCAATCCGGTGAACGATCCATCCACGTCGTCATTCACGCTGTTGAACACGGCCACATGATTCAACCCGCCGCCGGACCTGCGGGCTTCCCCACCGCCACCGAAAGACGCCCGCGTGAGGATCAGCAGCACGCCCGCGCTAATGATGAGCACCGGCCAAATGGCTCCGCGAACGACATCCGGCACCTCGTCGAGAACCGAGAGCTGAACGGCCACCCCGATCCCGATCAGAACCCAGGGACCAATCGACCCTCGAAAACCGCTGCGAATCAATGCCCAAATGCCCAGCACGATGAGGAGCGATGGGGCGTATTCCCACGGGCTGAAGTCGCCAAGCCCCAGGTTGCCAAGGAGCAGCAGCACCCCGACCGCCACCACGATCAGGCCGACGAGAACCCGACTCGAACCGCCGATGCTCATCGGCCCCTCCGCCAGCGCTCAATTCCGCCCGGCCGCAATGCCCGACACCCGGATGAAGTCAAGGATGGGTTCGGATTCAATTCCATCGGTGCGTTTCCGGATCGATGGACGACGACGGGACCGATTCCAGTTCGTCCCAGAGTTCGTCAGGAATCTCGAACGCGGCCAGGACCAGCGTCTTCTCAATGCGGTCGGGCCGGCTGGCGCCCACGATTGTCGAGACGATGCGCGGATCCTTCAGCGAAAACTGCAGCGCAGCCGCGGCCAGCGGAATCCCGTAGCGATCACAGGTGGCTTGCAGGCGCCGCGCGCGCGCCACCATTTCGGACGACGCGGCCTGGTAGGCGTAGCGCGGATACGACTCCGGTCCGCGCGACAGGATGCCGCTCCCGTAGGGCGCCGCGTTCAGCACGGCCACGTTTCGCATGGCCGCAATCTCCAACAGCGGTTCGGCCGAACGGTTCAGCAGCGTGTAGCGGTTGTGCGTGACGACAACCTCGAAGCAGCCGGTCTCGACGTAGCGAATTTCCTGGTCGATCGGGCCGCCGGCAACGCCCAGATGTTCGATCAGCCCCTCCGCCTTCAAGTCAAGCAGCACCTCCAGCGGGCCGCCGGGTGCGGTGATGGCGTCAAAGGTCGAGTGCTCCGGATCGTGCAGGTGGAGGAGTTGCAGACGGTCCAGTCCCAGCAGATCCAGGCTCCGCTCAACCGAACGGCGCATCTGCGCCCCGCTGAAGTCGCCGGTCGTCAGGTCGCGGTCGGCCTTGGTTCCCACAACGTAGCCATCGGGAATCCCGCCATGCTCGCGCAGGACGATGCCAATCCGCCGCTCGCTCTCCCCGTCCCCGTACGACGCCGCGGTATCGATAAAATTGATCGAACTCGCCAGCGTTTCTCGCACGGCCGCCAGCGCATCGTCCTCCGCCACCGAGTAGGCAAAGGTCTCCGGCATATCCCCAAGCGCCGCGGTGCCAATGCACAAGGGCGTCACCCGCAGCCCGGTCGTCCCCAGCGTGCGCAGCGAGAAATAGTCGCCGGGCTCCGGCATTACGGCGGACCCGGAATCGGCGAACGCGAATCGCGGTCGGCTTGACGGCGCTCGCGCCCGGGCGTCGTTCGGCGACCCTCGATAACTTCCATCGCAATCAACACGGTCGTATACGCCTCGCTGGCCACGTGGCCGTCATCGCTGGCGAACGACGACGGCAATCGCGAGTAGTCGCCGGCGGCCATCTGATCGATACGCCGCCGCAGCCAGCTTCGCAAACGTTCCCAGGACTCGCCAGCATTAGCGCTGGGCATGATGCGCCTCCGACTCGATGGCGTCAGCCGCCTCCGTATGTCGCCGAACGAACGCTTTAGCGAGCACCGTGGCGCCCTCCACGTCGTCTGGCTCCAGTTCCCCGTCCAGTACCAGGTCCAATAAGTACTGCTTGATTGGCTTGATCCACACGCCCGGCGGGCGGTCGAACAGCTCCATGAGCTCGTGACCGTCCAGGGGCGAGTCCAGCGCAGCAACGTCGCGCTCGGCCTGTAAGTGCTCGCATCGCGCCTCCAACTCGGCCACGCGCGCCAGTCCAGCCTCGATCCGCCGAGGCCGATAGCTGGTGATGTCGGCGCGGGACAAGGCGATCAACGCGTCGAGATCCTCGCCGGCTTCGAGGATGAATCGCCGCACGGCTCCATCCGTCCATCCAGGCTCGTAGGCATTGGCTCGCATGTGCAGCCGGACGATGTGCGTGACGCGCTCCGTGAGCCGGCCGTCGAACTTGAGCCGGCGCAGGATTCGCCTCGCCATGCGCGCTCCCACTTCCTCGTGCCCAAAGAAGCGGATGCGCCGTTTACGGATGGACTTGGTTTGCGGTTTGCCGACGTCGTGCAGCAGCGCGGCCCAGCGGATTTCAGGTTCGGCCCGCGTCGTGGACAGGACACGCATCGTGTGAGCAAACACGTCCTTGTGTTGCCGGCGCTCTTCCTGCTCGGTTTGCTGCAGGGGAATCAGCTCGGGCATCACCAGGCCGAGCACCCCGATTTCCAGGAGCCTGACCAGTGCGCGTCCTGGCTCCGGCGACAGTAGCGTCAGGTTGAGCTCGGCCCCGATGCGCTCGGCGCTCACGTGGCGGAGCTCGCCCGCCGTGCGCCGTGCCGCCGCCAGCGTGCCCGGTTCGATGTCGAATTCCAGTTGTGACGCAAAGCGCACGCAGCGCAAGACCCGCAGTGGATCCTCCCTGAAGCGGTCGTCCGCGGTGCCGACGGCCCGAATCCGCCCCGCAACCAGATCGGCCAGCCCGCCGTGTGGATCGATGATGCGCCCGCTCAGCACGTCCTGCGCCATGGCGTTAATGGTGAAGTCGCGCCTGCTGAGATCCGCCTCCAGGGAGTCGCCGAACTGCACGTCAGGCTTGCGCGATCCGGGGCGGTAAGACTCCGCGCGAAAAGTCGTGATTTCGACCAGACCGGTTTCAAAGACGGCCCCGATGGTCCCGAATCGCTCGCCGACCGTGTAGATGCTCGAGGCGCCGGCTCGCCGCGCCAGCACCTTGACTCGATCAGGACGCGCGCCAGTCGTGAAGTCCAGGTCGTTTGACGCTCGTCCAATGATGCGATCGCGGACTGGCCCACCAACGAGGTAGAGATCGAAGCCAGCCTGCCGAAAGATGCGCGCGAGGCGCCCGGTGGGATTCATGAGATTGAGACGTCGCCCGGTTTAGGCGGTGCGCGAGGTTGTTGGCCAGTGCAGGCGCCGCAGCGCGCCAGGCGCCGCACGCAGCGATCTTACACGCTGGCCAATACGATCCCGGATCTCTCCGGGACGACCCATCAAGCGCCGCACGCCAACATCCGCAACGAAGGCCAACAGGGCAATGGTCAGAAGCTGCGCCCAGCCAAGTTGCGCGGCACCGTCGCGACGCAGGGCCAGCGAGGCCAGGTCGCCGCTCGACTCGATCGTCACGCCGCCGGTTTGGTCGGCGACGCGCTGCAACGCGCGGTGATCCGGTGCGATGTGCCCGGCTTCCGCGCCCGGGGCAATCACGAGGCCCGAGTTCGCCTCACCCACGAAGCCCGTGTCGTCGCGCTGGGTTACCCGAATCTCGTAGACCCCCGGGGACAGACTCTCCAGACGGCCCTGATAGCGGCCGGGACCCACCTGCTCCGCTTGCAGCGTCCGCCGTACTCCCTCTGGTCCGACCACGGTCAGGTTGGTTGCGAGTCCATTCAGAAAGCGACCCGCCGCATCGATGGCGTCGACCTCGATTACGCCGATTCCGTCAACGGGTGCGGCCGAAACTCGCAAGCGGTCGCCCGCGCCTCCGGGCAGCGGGCTGACCCACTGAACCGCCTGACGCAGGAAGGGCGCAAAGCCGTCCCAGGCCAGCCATACGTCGGCCCAGTCAGCCCCGGCGTCGGACGTCCAGGCGATGGCGCGACCGCGACCGTACTGCCATTGAGCCAGAATCGGATCGTTGTTGTCCGAACTCAGCACGACTTCGGCCGTGGGTTTGGCGCGGGTTCGCACGTAGCCCCGCAGGTCTGGCAACTCCTGCCCGGACAGCCTTCCGGTGAAGACTGGACTCGGCGCATCCATCCGAGGCTGAAACTCGCGTTCGACCACGGCGAACTCTCCGGCTGTCAAGGTCTCCTGGGTTAGTACCCGCGGGATGGAGAGTGGATCGGGTACGTAGTAATAACGGCCGTTGCCGATTCGGGCGATACGCTCCAGCAACTCCTGGTCGGATTGCTCGCCGACCGCAATCGACGACACCGTAATATCCCGACGGCGCAGCGAGCGCGTGAGTCCGTCAAAGTCGCCGTAGTGGGCACGGCCGTCGGTCAGCAGCACGACGTGCTTGATCGAGGCGCTCACCTGGTCCAGGCGCGACCGCGCGAAGAACATGGCGCGCGCCAGGTCGGTGGATGTCCCCATCTGAATCCCACGGATTCGGTCGATAGCTGACGCCACGTCGGCGGCGGAACTCAACCGGCGCGGTGGCACCACCCACTGCGAGTCGATGTCGAACGTCATGACGCCGAGAATGTCGCCCTCTTCAAGCAAGTCCACGGCATCCACGGCCGCCTCGATCGCCATGTCGATCTTGGCGGCGCCGTCGCTGGCGCCCTCGGCCATGCTGGACGAGCGGTCGATAACCAGCACCAGCGCCAGGCGCGGCTCGGGCGTCTCCTCGGTGGGGTCCGACCAGACCGGCAGCGCGTCGTCCATCGCCGTGCCCTGGTAGCCGCCGGCGGCAAAGCTGTCGGGGCCGCCCAGCACAACCAGTCCACGTCCTCCGGCCACGTGCGCGCGCAATGCCTCCAGCGCATCCGGCTCGAACGCTTCGGCCGGCACGTTCGAAACCACCACGGCATTGAACTCATCCAGATCGATGCCGGCCAGTGCGCCGGGAGCGACGTCCCTGACCTCGAACTCCGCGGCTCGCAACGCTGCCCGAACCTGGGACGTGTCGCCGATGGTGAGCACCCGTCCGGGCTCGACCACGCGCACAAACGTCTCGGCCACGTTGTTGGCCAGGCGCGGATCGGCGTCTTCCAGCAGCTCGGCCCGTAGCCGGTGGAACCCGGGGCCAAGTCCCGGCAACTCCACGCCGTAAGTGCGTGTACCCGTGGCCACCACAATCGGCCCGTCGCTCATCAGACGTTCGCCGTCCCAGAGCCGCAACCGAGCCGTCGTACGCCGCTGCGAGGCAATTCGCACGCGCGCCTGAAGGGCCGCGCCGCTGTGCACCGTCTCGGGAACTTCGACGGCTCGCACCACGAGGTCGGCGCCACGACTCGCGGCGGCCGGCACGACAGAAATCGGCACCCCGCGAGCGGCTGCCGTCTGGGTGGCCGACTCCAGGCCCGGCCCGGCGCCCGCGCCGTCGGACAGGAGCACGAGCTGCCCGCCGGCCTCCGGATCGAGCAGACCCAGGGCCGCCAGGATTCCCGCTTCGTAGTTGCTGTCGTGCGCGGGCAGATCGGAACGCAGGGAAGGCGCCTCATCCAGGCGCTGAGGCGCCGCCAGCACCGCCGCGCCGGCGCCAAATTGCACGACACCCACTGGCGTGTCAGCTCCAAACGCATTCACGTAGGCATCCATCACCGCGTGAGCGTTCGCGCGCTCGGCCAGCAGCACGCTATCCGACGTATCGACGACGAAGACGGTGGCTGGCCGGGTGTCCCGCCCGATCGCGAAACCGGCCAGGGCCAGCACGATGGCTGTCAGGCCAACCAGGCGAAGCAGCGTGGCCAGTCCCAATCGAATCACCGAGAGTCGAGCAACGCTGGCGTAGGACAGCCAGACGGCGGCGGGCAATGCCGCGAGAAGGATGAGGAGCCAGGGTCGATCCAGTGCCATTGATCAGCGGATGCCCCGTACCCGGTGAAAGATCCACCACTCCGCCACCAGCAGCGCCAGCGCCAGCACGGCGACCCAGGGCCATACGTCTGTCTGCTGCTGGACTCGGGGCGTTGACTCCGGCCTGGACACCGATCCGACCGGAACGCCAACCCGTCCGGTCGGGGCGGCCATTTCGGGGGCGAAGTCAATCGATGTCTGCGCGACCAACTCCTGGCCCACAAACTGGCGCACCGTGTAAGCCCCGGGCGCCTGAACGTCAAGAACCGCGGGCTGCAGCGTGGAGAACTCGGTGGTGTCGCCAGCCGGACTCGAAACCGTAATTCGATCCGCGCGCGGATGCCGAATCAGGCGCGCCGGTCTGCCGGGTTCCAACTCCACGCCTTCCGGCAGAGGAGCGAACGGATCCGCCCAGCGCACGACATTGGACCAGAACACCGGAAACCAGGGTGCTTGACTGACGCTCGGGCCGGCCACATCGAATCCGACGACGGCTATGCGGCGGCCATCAACCACCCCGTGCGCCAGCAACGCCCGGTCGCCGACGCTCAGGTCCACCAGCGCCCAGGGCGGCGGCGCATAGGTGACGTCAGCGCCTGAGCGCAGGTCGCCAACGTCCACCGAGCGCAAGAGTGGGCTGTCGGCCAGGGCCAGCGGACGCACGTCGCCCGTGATCGGCGCGTCGAGCTCCAAGGCCGGCATGGCGGGGGGCTGGACGAGTACGGACGAGGCGGGTGGAAGAGTCTCCGGCGCGAAGTCCTGGAACACATAGAGGTCCGCGGGACTCGCGTCCTGGTCAAATGCGTCGACGCTGATGGCCTGCGCGGTGACGGCGGGCACCGCCTGGAGTGCTCGAACAATCGGCCACGGCTCGTTACCCACAACCACGACCGAAAGCGCGGAGGGTTCGGCCAGCGATGCAAACGCCAGGTTGTCGGTCGGCAGGCCATCATCAGGCGCGCGAATCTCGGCCTGGTAGCCCGGGGCTACCGGCAGTTCGTCAAACACGAGAATCTGACGAGCGCCAGCGGGCAGGTCGAGTGATCGGCTCAGTGTGGTTCCGCGGCCGGCCGTCACGGCAATCGCTGCCGTCGCGGCCGTGGAACCTTCGTTACGGGCGGCGACAACACCCTGCACCACGTCCGGTGCGTCCAGCCGGCGCCGAACCTGAAACGCCACCAGCGCGACATTCGGCACCGGCTCACCAACAAAAACCGTGCGAACGCCGGCAAATGCCGGCTGCGAGCCGCCCGTCGATGCCTTGTCGGTGAAGAGCGCCACAATGCCGCCTGCCGCGGGATCGGCCAGCGAGCGCGCCATGTCCAGCGCCGCGTCAATACGGCCGTTTGAGGCTTCTGGCTCGATCCCATCGAGCGAGCGCGAGACCGCGGCGCGATCGGTGGTCTGTGCGACCAGCGTTCGCGGCACGGCGCCCGCGGTGATCACTGATATTCGCCGGTCATCGCCGACCGCATTCACAAGCGCCGCAGCCTCGTCACGGGCGCGCTGAATGCGCGGGGTCCCGTCACGATCGGCTATGGCCATGGAGGCTGACACGTCAACGACCAACGCCATCGGCGAGCCAAGCTCGACCATTGCCAGGCGCTCCGGCCGCGCCAGCGCCAGCGCAAATACAACCACAGCCAGCAACTGGAGCAGAAGCACGGCGTGCCGTCGTAGCCAGGCCAGCCAGGTGTCTTCGGCCCGCGCGTGGATCGTCCGTCGCCAGATCAGCAGGGAGGCCACGACGACACGTTGCCGGCGAGGGCGTAGCAAAAAGAACGCCAGCACCGCCACCGTCAGGCCTGCCCACGCGAAGGCGAGCGGCGCTGCCCAGCTCACGCCAGCGTTCCGTGCTCGCGCAGGCGCCGCAGCACGATGTCCTCCACCGCCCAGTTGGATCGGATCGGCACATAACGCACGTGCCGCCGATGACAGAATCGCTGCAAGTCACGAGTCCAGTCGCCAATCGCCTGTCGGTAGGCGCGCAGCAGGTCCACGTCCCCAAGAACCTCCAGCGAACGGCCGCCTTCGGCGTCAATGAGCTCGACCTCGTCCGCGAACGCAGGGTTGGCGAATTCGTCGTCCAGCACATGCAACACCGTCAACTCATGTCCTCGTTGGGCCAGGGCACCGATTGCGCGCGGTGCGTCCTCGGCGAGCAAGTCCGAGACGAGGACGGAAACGCCGTGCGGGAGCGCGCGGGCGTTATAGGCGGAAACGGCGCGCGACAGCCCGGTGGTTCCATCGGCGTGCTGGCGCTGCAGGAACTCAAGGAAGCGGACGAAGTAGCCCTCGCCCTGCCGTGGCGCAAAGGTCTCACCGAGCCCGGCGCCCAGCGCGGCCCCGGCAACCACGTCGCGGCTGGCAAGCGCCGTCCAGCCGATCGCAGCCAGCACGGCGCGAGCCGTCTCAAACTTCGCGGGCGCGCCGGACGCCATCGAGCCGCTGACGTCCAGCAGCAGATGCACGACCAGAGTTTCCTCGGATTCGCGGACCTTTACGAACAGTTCGTCGGTCCGGGCGTAGATGTTCCAGTCGATCTGCCGGAAGTCGTCGCCCGGGCTGTAAGACCGGTGGTCGGCGAACTCAAGCGACGAGCCGGACGCGCGGCTGCGCCGGCCGCCGGTGTGCAGATGTCCGTGCGGGCGCTGTGAAGCCAGCGAGAGGTTGGCCAGCTTGGCGCGGAACGCGGCGTCCGGCGCGAAGTCCGGCAAGGCTGGCCGAGCCGTTCGGTCAATCACCTGCCCGTCGGGTCGACATGAGAATGGCGTCCAGGATCTGTTCTGCCGCCACGCCGTCGGCCTCGGCCTCGAAATTGAGCAGCAGTCGGTGGCGCATCGAGGGGCGGGCCGCGGCTCGGATGTCGTCGAAGCCCACGTTGTAGCGCCCATCCAGCATGGCGTAGACCTTGGCGGCCAGCACCATTGACTGGGCCGCCCGTGGCGAACAGCCGAAGCGCACGTACTGGCGAGTCAATTCGTGCGCGACCGGATCCTGCGGATGCGTGGATTTGACGAGATCCACCACGTAACGTCCAACGTGCGGAGCGATGGCCACGCGCCGCGCAAAGGCGCCCATCGCCAGCAGGTCGTCGCCCGTCGCCACGCGCGCCACCTCGGGTTGGGCCGCCCCGGTCGTCCGGTCCAGGATTTCGCTGAGCTCCCCCGACGTGGGGTAATCCACGACCAGCTTGAACATGAACCGGTCGACCTGCGCCTCTGGCAGCGGATAGGTGCCTTCCATCTCGATGGGATTCTGCGTTGCCATCACAAAAAACGGTGGGTCAAGCACGTGCACGTCGCGGGCTACGGTGACCTGGCGCTCCTGCATCGCTTCCAGCAGCGCCGCCTGCGTCTTCGGCGTGGCGCGGTTGATCTCGTCGGCCAGAACCAGGTTGGCAAACACCGGACCCGGCTCGAAGCGAAACGTCCGCTGCCCATCCGTCCCGTCCATCACCACGTTCGTTCCCGTGATGTCAGCCGGCATCAGGTCGGGCGTGAACTGAATTCGACTGAAGCGCAGGTCGATGGCCCGGCCGAGCGCGCGCACCAACTCGGTCTTGCCAAGCCCGGGCACGCCCTCGATCAGCACGTTGCCACCGGCGATAAGGCAGACCACGGTGTCGCGCACGACTTCGCGCTGCCCGACGATGAGTCTGCCCACCTCGCTGACCACGGCGGACGCCCGGTCGCGAAAGTCCTGAGCCTGTCGCTCGGTGGTTTCCGACCCGTCCACAGCGAGCGTCATGGCGCGGAGAAGTAACGATCCATCATTGGCAGCATATCCAGTGGGACATTACGGGCAACGTCCGGTCGCCCGACGGCGAAGCCTCGGTCGCCAGCCGACGCCTCGAATCCAGCCGATCCGCCAGGTCCGAGTTCGAGTATCGGCCGCTCGACCAGTTCGGTGCCCTCTTCGGTCGGCTTGACTTCCACAATCTCAAGTTCACCCTCGACATTGAGTCGCTGCTCGGGTGCCAGGGTCTCCAGCGTGCCGTCCAGCGCCCGGCCACTGGCCGCCGAGTCGCCGCCGCCAGTCATTGCAGCGCCGCCCTCGGGACCGGCGTCGGCCTGACCCGCGGCCTCTCCTGTTCCAGCGGCCGCGTCGCCGGGCGAGTCCCCATCCGCGCCGGGCATGGCGCCCTGGGCCGCACCCTCGGCCGCGGCAAGCTGGCGGGCGAGCTGATCGAGTTGTGCTTCGATCCCGCGGTCGGCTTGGACCGTTGTGCCCACCGTCCCGATTTCCTCGGCCAGTCGCTCCAGAGCGCTGCGGGCGTCGGCCAGTTGCCCGCGATCCAACGCGTCGGCGGCTTCCCTGAGCTGATCCGATAGACCTGGGTCGAAGCCCGCGGCGCGCTCGGATGCCTGTCGCAGTCCTTGCGCCAGGTCGTCCATTCGAGTGCTGTTCATTTCCGCAAGCTGCCCCGCCAATGCACGCGCTTCGGCTGCAGCGGCCTGAAATTCGCCGCTGTCCAGGGCGCGTCCGAGGCGGCGGGCTTCGGACGTTCGCCGCAGTGCCTCGCCGGCGGCCTGGGCGGCCAACGCGGCCGTCGCGGCGTCGGGATCGCGCTGGCGTTCAAGTTCGGCCATGGCGGCTTGAATCTGGTCGATCTGCGCCAGCACCTCGGGATCAACGAGCGCGGGTGCCGAGCCATCGACCGCGGTGCCCAGGCTCTCAGCCAGCGCCGACGTTGGCTGACGTCCTCCAACACGAGGCAGCACGTCGGCGGTCGCCGCCAGGAGGCCTGCCAACAGGGCTGCCGCGGCAAGCGCCAGCATTCCCAGGTCGCCCCGGGGCACACGATACGGAAATGCCAGGGTCGCATTGACCTCGTCTAGGGTCCGCAGTGCGTCGCTCCGCTGCAGGTCGCGCATGGGCCCGTCGGCTCGAGATCCTGCAATGGCCGTGGATAAGCGCTCGAACATTGCCAGCCGCCGGTCGTAGGCCAGTGCCGCGGCCAGCGGCGGCGGCGCAACTAACGCTCGCGCGGCGAGAACGATTGCTGGAGCCGCCGCCACACCCAGGGCGATCGCAGCCATCGGACGGGAAGCCCCCAGCGCCGCGCCAACAAGCACCAGGAGCAGCGCAAAGCCAAAGCCGGTCGTCAGAACGCGAGGCGCGTCCTGTAGTGTTCGGTGGCGCTGCCAACGCCGGGCCAGGGGAATCAGTCGCTGGTCGAGGGCACCTGCCCCATACGCCGCCCAGCGGAACGTCGGCCAATCCGCGCCGTGAGTGGGGAGTGTCGGACGTGCAATGCGCATGGAGAGCGTTCCGCGGCCCTAAACGGCGCCTATACGCCTCGAAAAAACCGCCGAATAACTCCGGGCAAGCCTACTCCCGGGGGACGGTAACCAGGCCACATCCTGTTGCGAACCAGCAACGCACCAGCCGAGCACGACCGCGGTCACGGCCTCTCGCCTGTTCATGCGTCGTGTTTCCACGTCCGGGCGGCGGTCATCAGGTCGCGAGCCAGGCGCCGACCGGCGGTGGTCGATGCTCCGCTCATCGCGGCAATCTCCTCCACGACGCGATCCCCGTCCACCCGGGAAACAGCGGTACTGGTTTCGCCTTGATCGTCCGACTTCGCCACCACAAAGTGCGTGTCGCCAAAGGCCGCGACCGGGGCCAGGTGGGTGATGCAGAGCACCTGGCGCCACGCCGCGAGCGCCGCCAGCTTCTGTCCGACGATGTCGCCCGCCCGCGGTCCTACGCCGACGTCAATCTCGTCAAAGACCAGCGTGGGCGTTGGGTCGACCTTCGCCAGCACGACTTTCAGACCCAGCAGGATCCGCGAACGCTCGCCCTCGGATGCCACGTCGGCCAGCGGCCGCGGCGGCTGCCCAACATTCACGCTAAGTAGAAACTCGACCTGATCGATGCCGGATTCATCGAATCGGACTGGCTCAGCTTGCCCCGCGACCGGCAGGCCACCCGGATCGGCTTGGCAGCGAAGTCTGACGTCGAACGTGGCGGAGCGCATATTCAGATCGTCCAACTGATCGGCGACGGCGTCCGCCAGATCCCCGGCCGCGCGCCGGCGCTCTGCCGAAAGCACGTCCACGGCGGGAATCAGGCGATCACGCAGCCGGGCGGCGTGCTTGCGCAGGGCCTTGATCCGGGCGTCCCCGCGATCCAGTTCGTTCAGCCGGGCCTGTGCCTCCTCGCCATACGCGATCACCTGCGTGGGCGTCTCGCCGTACTTTCGGATCAGCGCGTCGATCTGGTTGAGACGATCGTCGATCTGCTGAAGTCGCGCCGGGTCCGCCTCCACGTGTTCGGCGTATGACTGCAACGCAAGCGCCAGGTCGGCTGCCAACTCCTGCAATTGAGCGGCCTGCTGAGCCAGGGGACGCATGCTCGGATCCAGCGCGGCCAGCTCCTCCGCCGCGTGCAGGGTCGAACCGATGATGTCCGGCGCTGGATCCAGCGTGTCACCGTGCAGACGGACCGCTGCCTGGCCGGCCAGGTCGCGCAACCGCTCCGCATTGGCCAGCACTATTCGATCCGCTCGCAGCCGTTCGTCCTCCCCGGCCGACAGTTCCGCGGCGGATATTTCATCGACTTGAAACGTCAGCAGGTCAATCTCGCGCGCGGTTTCCCTCGCATTCCGCTGAAGGTCGTCCGCTTCGCGATCCGTAGCTCGAAGTTCGCGCGCAAGCGCAGCCACCGTCTCGCGCTGTGGCATGAGTCCAGCAAATCGGTCCAGGTACGCAAGCTGTTGGGATTGCCGGAATAGCGACTGGTGCTCGCTCGGACCATGCACGTCAACCAGCGTGCGCCCCAGTTCCGCCAGCGCCCGCACGGGCACGCCCCGCCCATTGATTCGCGCGGTCGAACGGCCGGCGCCGCGAACTTCCCGCGACAGGATCAAGGACTCGTCGGTCTCCACGCCGTACGAATCCATGACCGTAGCGGCCTGATCCGACGTCGTGTCGAACACGGCCTCCACATAGGCTCGCGGCGTGCCAGCCCTCACGTCGGCGGGATGTGCCCGGCGCCCCAGCACCAGCGCCAGCGCGTCGATCAGGATCGACTTTCCGGCGCCTGTTTCGCCGGTCAGCACGTTCATCCCGGGCTCCAGCGAAACGTCCACGGCATCGATCAGCGCAAAGTCGCGAACGCTGACGTGCCTGAGCACGCGCGCCTAGCCGGACCCGTGAATCGGTCGCGGCATCTCCCGCGGAACGCGCCAGCGCATCTTCTCGGCCAGCGTGGCGTAGAAGTAGTCGCTCTCCCGAAATCTCGCGAAGCGGGCCAGATGTTCGGACGCTCGGCAGACCACCCGGTCGCCCGAGGTCAGCAACTGGTCGGTTTGCCCGTCGATCGAAAGCGTCGCTTCGTGCGTGGTGTACGTGGTCAGCTCAACCCGCTCGTCATGACCCACCACGATCGAGTTCGCGGGCGTGAGAAAAGGCACCAGCGGCGTCATTACCAGGTCGCGAACTTCCGGATGCAGAACCGGCCCGCCGGCGGCCTGCACGTATCCCGTCGTTCCCGTCGGAGTAGCCACGATCACGCCGTCGGACGTGTACGTCGTGAGCACGACGCCGTTGATGCGCACTTCCACCTCGACGACCCGGGCCATTCGCCCGCGGCCCACCACCACATCGCCCGCGGCCAGCCCGGAGGCAACCACGCCGCGTGCGTCGTGGTGCGTCCAGTCGATCAGGACGCGCTCCTCGATCCAGTAACCGCCGTCGAGAACCTCGTCGAGACGCGTATCGAATTCGTCCGGCGTGAATTCGGTCAGGAATCCAAGGCGCCCGTAGTTGACGCCGATGCAGGTCGCCATGTGCGGTGCCGCCGCGCGCGCGGCCCGAAGCAGGGTGCCGTCGCCCCCGAACGTGACAACCAGGTTCGCGCCCGCCAGATCCTCTGGCCGCTCGGTGATCTCCCACGACGACACGCACCAGGCATCCAGCCCGCGAGTCGTGAGTCGTTGCTGGGTGCGTTGCGCGTGCGCCACGGATGCGGCAATGCGCGGCTGAAACAGCAGGGCAACCCGCATCAACCACTCACGTCATCCCCGTCGCATCCATCATAGTCGCTGCCCGTACCCCGCTGACTCGGCCACGGCCCCCGAGCAGAGACCTCTGCACAACTCCCCGCGCCCTTGAAGGCGCGGCGGCTCTTCACCCTCTCCTGGGGGAGAGGCA
>JAPOXI010000081.1 GCA_026707185.1 Chloroflexota bacterium | reverse complement strand
GATTCCCGTGTGTCCGGCGTGAATGGCCACCTGAAGCGCCTCCTACAATCGTGAGATCTGATTGCATTGTGACAGCGAACCGGAACGAGGGGCGTCCTGGCCACACAGCGAGCTCACATGCGGGTGGCCCTGGCGGCACTGCAGCAGGCGCCGGACTCGCTGCGGAACATCGTGCGCGTCGCGCAGCCGGCCTATTACGCGGGGGCCATTGCGCCGGACGCCCGCGTTCGCGACGAGGCCGCCCGCGAGGCCACACACTTCTATAGCTTTCGCGATGCGAGCACCTGGGGATCGGCCACGCGTCGGCTGTTTTCCGCCTTCCCGGAGCTAGCCGATCCGGCAACGCTGACGGGATCCCAGACCGCCTTCGTGGCCGGCTATCTGACACACCTGGCCGCTGACGAAGTGTTTGTGGTGCGGCTCGGTCAGCACGCAGTTCAGGGCAATGGTTCGGCAATCGGCGGGCTGTCCTGGGCGATAGAGGCTGGGTCTCCCCAGCCGCCGTGCGGGCTGGCTGCGGCGTTTCAGTCTCTTGCGGCGTTTCGAGCCGACGGCCTGACTACGATCGCGGATTCCGGGCTGCTCGAGCGCAAAGCGGCCGGCGTGAGCACGATCGACCCCGGCTTGCCGCTCGGCGAGTTGCGCCGGGCTATCGTTGCCTTGAACGGGCTTGCGGTGAGTTCCGGGGACTCCGCCCGCGAGGTTGAGGCGCGCGCGGCCATAGGACGCAGCCTCTTCGGCCCCGATGTCGCCGTCGAGTTCCTGGCCGCAGCCGAGGCCGAGGCCGTGCGTCGGCTCCGTGCGTTCGCCGCCGGAACCGCGGCCGACTACGATGCCGCGCACCTGCGTGACTCGGCTTGACGATCTGATGCACGACCTCTGCATCCGCGACGCCCTGATTGTGGACGGGTCCGGCGCCCCAGGCGTGCGCGGCGACGTAGCCGTGGACGGCTCGATGATTGTGGCCACGGGGCGAGTCGAGGACCGCGCCACGCGCGAGATCGACGCTGGCGGCAGGGTCGCGTCACCCGGCTTTATTGACGTGCATACCCACTCTGACCTGCTCTTGCTGGACCGCCCGGACCACCAGCCGAAGGTGCGGCAGGGCATCACCACCGAACTCACCGGCCTTGATGGCATCGGCTACGCGCCGCTGGCTGCCGAGGATCGCCAGCCCTTCCTCGATTACTTCGACGCGCTCAACGGCCAGCCGGATGTGGATGGTCCCTGGGAGACCGTTGGCGGCTGGCTGGACAGCTTTGACGGAACAGTCGCCGTCAACGTTGCCCACCACCTCCCCCATGGCTGCGTACGCGCCGCCGTGCTGGGCTGGGAAGATCGTCCCGCCACGCCCGAGGAATTGGCGCAAATGCGCCAGATCGCGCATGAGGCGATGCAAGACGGCGCCGCAGCGGTTTCAACCGGCCTGGACTACGCCCCCTGCACCTTCAGCAACACGGATGAGCTGGTGGCGATCAGCGAACCGGCCGGGTGCTTCAGCGCGCCCTACGTCACGCACATGCGCTACAAGCTGGGAATGCGCCAGGCCATCCGCGAGACGCTGGAAATCGGCCGTCGCGCCAGGTGCCCGGTCCACATCTCGCACTTCAACAGCCAGGACAACAGTTGGTGGGTCAACCATGACGAAGCGGACCGGGCGATCGACCTGGGCGTCTCGGTGTCGTTCGACACTTACGCCTGGGCCGCCGGTAGCACGCTGATGCACTATTCGTTCCCGGACTGGGCGTTGGACGGCGGGGTACCGGCCATGCTGGCAAGGCTGGATGACCCGGCGACGCGGGAACGCATCGAGGCGGAAATGCGAAGCGCCGACAGCGGGCGACGGCTCGACGGTTCCAGCGTCCGGCTGGCCAGCGTCCCGTCGCCGACGAACCGTCACCTGGAGGGTCGCATCCTCGCGGACATCGCCGCCGAACGTGGCGTCGCCTCGGAAGCGCTGCTGGTTGACCTGGTGATCGCGGAACGCGGCGTTGCGGCGGCGGTAATCCACAATACGGCGACTGACGCCGACTTCGAAATGACCATGCGGCATCCCGCCCACATCTGCTCAACCGACGCGCTGCTGACGGGTGGCTCCCCGCATCCGCGAACGTTTGGCACCTATCCGCGCTTCCTCGGGCACTTCGTGCGCGACCGGGGCGCATTGCCCCTGGAAGAAATGATCCGCCACATGACCTCGGCGCCGGCCCGCCGCTTCGGACTGGTCGACCGGGGACTTCTCCAGCCCGGCATGGCCGCGGACCTGGTGCTGATCGACATGCCGCGGGTCAAATCCAACGCGACGTTCGATGACCCAACGAACTACCCGGAAGGCATCGACATGGTGCTCGTGAATGGTGTCGTCGTGGTCGACCATGGTCGCCACACGGGCGCCACCCCTGGCCGTGGGCTGCGACGCGGCGTTCCCGCTGCGGCGTGAGCGCTGCAGGTCCCGGGTCAATCGGTCGACCGCCGGGCTATACCGGCGGCGGTCGACTGTCGGGGTTCTTTTGGAGACTCTTGCGGCGCCTGCTCTCACGGCGCTGTCCGGTCTGCGAGGGATCCGGCGTCAATCCTGACGGACCACCGGCCCGCCCCAGCGGCCGTCCACCGCGCTGTCCGCGGTGCTTTGGGTTCGGGCGCGTAGCTTTCCCGTAGTCGGGATTGTCGGAGACTGCCGTGAACCTGAAGCGAGACCTGATCCAGGCCCTGTTCGAGGCGCCAACGGCTGCCCAACCCCTGTGGGCGCCCCGCGGACGAATCCTCGCGTACACCGTCGGCATTCCCGATGTTGCCGCCAACGCCACCACCACCGAAATCTGGCTTCTGGACGCGGAGAGCCTGCAATCCGAGCGTCTCTGCGAGGGCATTACCGGCAGCAACCCGCCGGTGAGTTGGTCCCCGGACGGCGCGCGTCTCGCCTTCGTCGAATCCGGCGACGAGACCGACCGCATCGTCATCGTCGGCCTTGACGGATCTCGGATCGAAATCGACCTCACGCTGGCCGGCCACGGTCGGCTCGCGCTGCACGCCTTCTTCCGCACCTTTGCCTGGTCGCCCTGCGGCAACCGCATTCTCTACACCGCCTACAACCAATCGCCCGAAGTCCTCGCCGATCCCGCCGTGAATCCGCGAAACGATGGCGACGGGCTGGGCGAAGTCGAACGAATTCGTCTTTGGGTGTACAGCCTCGACGGGGACCAGCCGCCGCAAGCGCTGACGTCGGACGGTTTTCACAGCGGCGCCGGTGTCTGGATGCCGGACGGCCAGTCGATTGCCTTCGTTTCGAATCGCAGCGGACGCGAAGAAGGCGCTGTCTCGAACCTCACCCAGCCGTTCGGAATCTGGTACGTCGATGAGGACGGATCATCCGAGCGTCCACTCGTCGGCGGTTCGAAAGCCGTAATCGCGCCGGCCCCATCGAACGACGGGCAACGCATCGGCTTCCTGGCCGCGCCCACCATGGGGCCGCACTCGGTCAACATGGAACTCACGACCGTCGACCTCGACGGCGGCGACCGGAAATCACTGACGGCCGGGCTTGATCGAAGCGTGGACACCGAAGCGCGTCCGGCGGCGGCGCCCGATGGTTCCTGGGTCGTGGCGCTGATGGATGGCATGTGCAACGTGCTCGTGCGGGCCCGCGAGGATCAGTCGCCGGAGACCTTCTCGCACCCGCTCCCACACGCGTCCACGCCCCACGTGGATGCACAAAGCGGCGAGATCGCCTGCGTCACGCAGGCGGCCACCGTGCCACCCGAGGTCGAGTTGCTCACGCCGGACGGTCGCTCACGCTGGCGCACCGCCCACCACACGGTTGAGAGTTCGGCGCGGGCTCGTATCTGGTCGTTTGTGCGCGACGACGGCGTCTCCGTGGAAAGTCTGGCCCTGGCGCCGGCCGATGCATCACTCGCGGGCGTGATTCTGTGGCCGCACGGCGGACCGCACAGTCGGACGTCCCACGAGTACCGCCCGGAGAGCGAAGCGGCGATCCGCCACGGGTTCGCCGTTGTTGCACCCAACTTTCGAGGCAGCCATGGCTACGGCATGGACTTCCTGGTTGCGGATCGCTTGGATCTTGGCGGTGCCGACTTTGAAGACTGCATGCAGGCGCTCGACTCGTGGGTGGTCGTCACCGGCAGCGAGAACCTGCCAACCTACGTGACCGGAACCAGCTACGGCGGTTATCTCACGGCCTGGGCCGTCGGACACACCCAGCGCTTCATAGCTGCGGTTGCCGTCAACGCCGTCACCAACATCGAGAGCTTCTTCGGCCAGACCGACATCCCGAGCTGGGTCTATTGGGAATTCGGCGGATCGCCGCTGGAACAGCGCGAACTGATCCGCGACCGCTCGCCCGTCCAGCACCTGGCCGGGGCCACAACACCCACGCTCGTGATCCACAGCGAGGAGGACCGACGCGTGCCGATCGCCCAGGGGCTGGAACTCCACGCGCTCCTGCGCGCCGCCGGCGTTGCCACCGACTTCGTGCGCTATCCCCGCGAGTACCACCGCATCGCCGAGCCGGCCCATCGCGTGGACCTCATATCGCGCACGCTGGACTGGTTCTTCCGCCAGGCGGACCACCGGACCTAGTCGCGCACGGCCGAGTCCGCATTGGCTGCCGAACGGCACGGAGCGGCGCACGGTGCATCGTTTTTAGCTTTACCGCGAAGTGCCCTGGGCGTTATTGTCAGGTCAGGGGAGGCGCAGGTTCCGCGGGCCAGACACGGCCCTCATTGGCTGTTGGCCGGAGAACGGCGCCATGTGCGGCATCGTTGGGTATATCGGCGATGGGTCGGCCGCCCCGACAATCCTGGACGGGCTACGTGCCCTTGAGTACCGAGGCTACGACTCTGCGGGTCTGGCCGTCCTTACGCCGCACGGTCTGAGCGTCCGTCGCCGGGCCGGACGTATCGACGACCTGGCAATGCTGGTCGACGACCAGTTGATGTCGGGTGCCATCGGCATTGGGCACACCCGCTGGGCAACCCATGGCGCGGTGACCGACTCGAACGCGCACCCGCATGCCGATGCTTCGGGTCGACTGGTTATCGTCCACAACGGCATGACCGACAACGTGGCGGAACTTCGCGCTGAACTGCTGGCCGATGGCCACGTCTTCGATTCCGAAACCGATACCGAGGTTATTGCGCATCTCATCGGCGCCCAGCGCGACGCCGGATCGTCGCTGACCGATGCCGTAGGACGAACGCTACGCCGCCTGGCAGGTGCGCACTCCGTCGTGGCCCTGGCGGCCGACGAGCCGGACCTTCTGGTTGGCGGGCGCGTGGGGTCCGCTGGCGGCCTGGTGGTGGGGCACGGCGCATCCGAAGCGTTTCTGGCCTCGGATCTTCCGGCCGTCGTCCGCCACACCCGGAATCTGCAAGTCGTGGAGGCCGGCGAAATCGTGGCACTCCGCAGTGACGGCGCCGAGTTCCAAGACCTGCACAACCGACCCCGTGAACGCCGCCTGATTTCGGTGCCCTGGGGGCCAATGGCGGCAGCCAAGGCCGGCCACCGGCACTTCATGCATAAGGAGATCCACGAACAGCCCGACACGCTGTCCGACACAATCCGACCTAGAGTGACGCTGGATCCGGCCGAGCTCCGCCTGCACGACTTTCAACTGCCGGTTGACGCGGAGGAAGTCGAGCGGGTGGTGATTGTGGCAAGTGGGAGTTCGCACTTTGCCGGCATGATCGGCGCGCGCTATCTGCGGGAACTGGCACGACTGCCGGCCACGACGGAAGTTGCCTCCGAGTTCGCCTATGCGCCGGGCCCGCTATCTCGCGGAACGCTGGTGATCGCGATTTCACAGTCAGGCGCCACGGCTGACGTACTGCTGGCCGTGGAGCGTGCAAAGGCCGACGGATCGCCGGTGGTAGCACTAGTCAATACGGTGGGCAGCGAACTTACCCGTACGGCCGACGCCCCGTTTCTCCTGCATGCGGGTCCTGAAATCAGCGTGTGCGCTACCAAGACCTTCGTGTCCCAGCTCGGGGCGTTGTACTTGCTGAGCTGTCATTTGGGAGTGGTGCGCGGTGTCCTGCCGCCGGACCAATTGGCGCGCCGTCTAGCTGACATCGCCCACGCGCCGCTGGCCGTCGCACGCGCTCTGGAGATCGAGAATCAGATCGAAGATCTGGCTCGTCGCTACCACGGCGCGGGGAACTTTCTCTACATGGGACGCGGGCTCGCACACCCGATCGCGCTGGAAGGCGCGTTGAAGCTGAAGGAGATCTCGTATATCCACGCGGAGGGCTTTGCCGCCGGCGAGCTCAAGCACGGGCCGATCGCCCTGGTGGCGCCCGACATCCCGGTCGTCGCGGTCGCGCTGAACGACGAACTGAGACCCAAGATCCTCAATGCCGTCGAACAGACCCGGTCTCGAAACGGGCGGGTGATCCTGGTCGCCAGTGAAGGCGATGACCTGCAGCCGGAAATCGCCGAGGACGTCATCACCGTACCCCGCACCCCCGCTCTGATTGCGCCCATCGTCAGCGTCGTTCCGCTTCAGCTATTCGCCTATCACATCGCCGTCTGGCTGGGTTTGGACGTGGACCAGCCGCGCAATCTCGCCAAGTCGGTGACGGTCGAATAGTGCGAGTGCCGGCGGCGTCGCCAACCAGCGACCGCGCGCGCCTCTTGGGACAGATTCTGGCCCTGGTCGGCCTACTGGCGCTTGCGGCGGTGATCGTGCGCGAAACCACGAACTCGCCCGCCTTCGTGGCGGCCAACGAACGCATTGAAGAGTTGAACTCGCAGATCGAAACCGTCGAGCGATCCAACGTGGATCTCCGCGAACGGCTGGCCTACGCGGAGTCGCTGACCGCCTTGCGAGAAATCGCCAAGCGTGACCTCGGTCTGGTCGATCGCGGCGATCGCGCCATCGTCATCATGGACGATCTGACGGGAGCGCCCCTGCTGACCCCGGTGCCCGTAGAGCCGCCGTCGCCAGCCCCCCCGCCGCCCCTGACGTTCGGCCATCTCAACGCCTGGCTGGAGGCCTTTAGCGGCGGCTGAACAATCGGCGGGGGCGTAGACTCACGGCGCCATGCGCGTGCCAATCACTCGAGTCGACCCCTCGCTACCCCTGCCCGAATACGCCACCGACGGCTCCGTGGGGTTCGACTTTACGACGCGCATAACCACCGAGGTTGCGCCGGGTGGAATGGCGCGGATTCCATCCAACCTGATCGTGGCGACGCCGCCGGGCTACATGCTGCTGGTCGCGGTGCGCAGCAGCACGCCCACGCGCACGGGGCTTCGCCTGTCAAACGCGATCGGCATTGTCGACCAGGACTTTGCCGGGCCCGACGATGAGATCCACATCGACGTCTGGAACACGACAGACCGCCCCGTGGTCGTAAAGCGGGGCGATCGCATTGCACAGGGGGTGTTCGTATCCATCGCGGTGGCCTCGTGGGATGAGCGGGAGACGCCTGATGCCCCCTCGCGCGGCGGATTTGGCAGCACCGGCTAGTCGAGTGCGTCCGCGGCGCGCCGTGCGCGCGGTTCAGGACGCGGTCTACCGATCCACGGTTCAAACCGCCGGGCTGACTGCGCGCGATTTGCTTGGCGTGGCGGTGTCGGGCGGACCTGACTCCATGGTCTTGCTGGATGCCCTGCTGGCCGCACGCGAGCGCGGGGGGCCAATGCTCCATGTCATGCACTTCGACCATGCCTGGCATGACGACAGTGCCGCCGTAGCCCATGACGTGCACGTCTTCTGCCGCACCAGAGGCGTGGCGTATACGAGTGAGCGGGCCGCACAGCCCACGCCGGAACCTGGCGAGTCGCGGGAAATGGCCGCCCGCCGTCTGCGGCAGGACTTCCTGCGTCGCGTTGGCGCGCAATTGAGTGTCGCTCGCGTCGCGACCGCTCATCAGGCCGACGACCAGGTGGAAACTATCCTGATGAACCTTGCGCGCGGCGGCGGTCCCGACGCCCTTCGCGGCATGCGTGTGGATGACGGCTGGTCGCTTCGCCCGCTTCTGACCGTGTGGCGTCGCCAGGTGGCCGCCTACGCGGCCGCTCGACGTCTGCCGACGCACCGCGATCCCGCCAACCACTCACCCGATTTTCGTCGGAACCGTGTTCGCCATGAGTTGCTTCCGCTGCTCGACGACATCTACCCGGGGGTGCGCAAGACCCTGCTACGCGCGGGTAGGCTGGCGGCGCCGCCAGCCACGTCCATGGTCGGCCCGGCCTGCGGTGTTCGGATGCCGCTGGCTTCCGATCGGCGTGCCGTGCCTGCCGGACCGCTGCGCGAGGTCCTGAACGCCGCACGGCGAGCCGATGGGCGGTCAGCCCGCCAGCTCGGCGAGTCGCATTGGCGAGCGCTCGAACGGGCATTGGCCGAAAACACGGCCGGACGCTGGATCCAACTGCCCGGGGAGTGCTGGGCGTACGTGCGAGACCGCGCAATTGCGTTGTACCGGGCACAGGCCAACGACCCTCCGTGGCCCGCGCCGGTCAAGCTGTCGGTTCCGTCGGACGTCGACCTTGCCGTTGGCCGGCTACGGCTCCGGCGCGTGGCGTTCGCTGGCGAGGCGTATGACGCATGCGGACTCGTTGTGCTCGCCGCTCCCGAGCCGGAGGCTGAGCTAGCCGTCCGGTCGCCGCGACCAGGTGATCTGATCACGTCGCCGGTCGATGGACGCCGGCACGATCTCACTCGACTACTGCGCCGTCGCCGGCTGCCCGCCGCCCTTCGCGACGGCACGCCGGTGCTTACGGTGAACGAGCAGCCTGTGTGCGTCCCGGGGGTCGTCGTAGACGCGGCCCATCGCCCGCCGCCGGATGCCGGCACCGTGTTAACCGCTTCGATGCAGTGGGCGCCACTGCGCCCCGCAGCCGCGCCAGGTGGTTTCGTTACGGAACCGTAAGTCGGCCTGCGTACACTCGGACACATGGCAGTGATACGAGTCAGGCGAGAAGGCGTCGCTGATATAATCGCCGACATCCACGCGGCGCAGCGCCTGTCTCGTTCTGTCCAGGGACGAAAGGCTGCCCTTCCATGAACAACCGACTCGTCCGCAACGGCTTCATGTACATCGTGCTTGCCGTGGCGATTCTGGTCGTGCTGTTCGTGATGTTCAACCCGAGCCCGCGCGAGCAGAACGTGCCAATCTCCACCCTGCTGGCCGAGGTCCAGGCCGCCGCGGATCGCGGGAGCCGTCCGCAGATTCGCCTTGGCGGCACGCGCGTGTCGGCCAGCGTGGACGGCCGCACGATCAACTCCGTCGTCGATGACAACTTCGACATCGGCCGTGAGTTGGCAGGTCGCGGAATCAACGTCGGAGGCGAGCAGGTCACGGTCGAGTTCGACGAACCCAGCAACGCACCGACAATCATCAGCATCCTGACCTCGGTGCTGCCGCTGCTGGTCTTTATTGGTCTGCTCATATTCCTGATGCGGCAAGCCCAGGGATCCAATTCCCAGGCCCTCAGCTTTGGCCGCAGCCGCGCGCGCATGGTCACGGCCAATCGACCCAAGGTCACCTTCAAACACGTCCAGGGCGTTGACGAAGCCAAGCAGGAATTGGCTGAGGTCGTCGAATTCCTCAAGTACCCCGAGAAGTTCACCAAGATCGGGGCCGAGATTCCCAAGGGCGTGCTGCTTGTCGGCCCGCCCGGGACTGGCAAGACGTACCTCTCGAAGGCGGTCGCCGGCGAGGCTGGCGTGCCGTTCTTCAGCATCAGCGGGTCGGAATTCGTCGAGATGTTCGTGGGCGTTGGCGCGTCGCGTGTGCGCGACCTCTTCGAGAAGGCCAAACAGAGCGCCCCCTCGCTGGTGTTTGTGGACGAGATCGATGCGGTCGGACGCCAGCGTGGAGCCGGCCTCGGCGGTAGCCACGACGAGCGCGAGCAGACGCTGAACCAGATTCTGGTCGAGATGGACGGGTTTGAGTCTGAGCAGACGGTAATCGTGCTGGCGGCCACCAACCGCCCCGACGTCCTGGACCCTGCGCTCCTGCGGCCGGGTCGCTTTGACCGCCGGGTCACGCTTGATCTGCCGGATATCCGCGGCCGCGAGGCAATTCTCCGCGTTCACGCCCGCGAGAAGCCGCTCGATCCGGATGTGGATCTGGAGACCGTTGGCAAGCAGACGCCGGGCTTCTCGGGCGCTGACCTGAAGAATCTCCTCAACGAGGCGGCAATCCTGGCGGCGCGGCGCAACCGCTCCGTGTTGAGCATGTTTGAGATCGAAGAAGCCATCGACCGGCTGATCGCCGGCCCTCAGCGCAAGAGCCGCGTGATGAGCGCCCAGGAGAAGCGCGTGACCGCCTTCCACGAGATCGGCCACGCGCTGGTGGCGCACATGCTCAAGCGGTCAGATCCCGTCTACAAGGTCACCATCCTTCCGCGCGGGCAGATGGGCGGCTACACGCGCCTGCAGCCGCCCGAAGACCGCCACCTCTACACCAAGTCCTTCTTCGAGGACATGCTGGCCATGATCATGGGTGGCCATGCCGCCGAAGTGCTGGTCTTTGGCGAAATGTCCACCGGTCCGAGCAACGACATCCAGCAAGCCACTGAGACTGCGCGTCGCATGGTCACGCAGTTCGGCATGTCGCCCAAACTGGGGCCGCGGGCCTTCGGTCGCCGCGAAGAATTGGTCTTCCTCGGACGTGACATCGCGGAGCAGCGCAACTACAGCGAGCGGGTGGCTGAGGAGATCGACAACGAGGTCTCCCACTTCATTGACGATGCCCACCGGCGCGCGATGGATATCCTCTCCCGGCACCACGACTTGCTGGACAAGCTGTCAGAACGGCTGATCGAGGTAGAAACGCTGGACGCCGAGGAGTTCACGCTTCTCATCGACCAGCACCAGGGCCGAGCGCCGATCACCCCGCCCGATTTGCCCGAGCCCATGCCCGAGGCCGAACCCATGGACGGAGAATCCGCCGAGGCTCCGGACGTACAGCTCCCGCCGAACCCCAAGCCTCGCCCAGCCGAAGGCGCCGTCTAGCAGCCGAATCGTCGGGCAGAGTCTCATCGGCTAGCGCGATCCCTCGCGCCACTGGCGCCAGACGGTACCGGCCCGAATCAGGGGCAAGCGCAGCAGGCTTCGATACTGGTTGTCGAGGTGCGCACGAATCCCTGGGCCAGGGTGCTTCACCCGGCCGACCGCGGGCACAGTCGCACGTTCTTCCAGGGCAGATCGCAATTCGACGGCGCTGCGACCCCTGAACAACGTGACGGCCTTGGCCAGGTCGCCAAAGTGCGCGTCGCTGGCGCCGACCTGCGCGCCCACACCGTCGCCGTGGTCGTCCAGGAAAGCGGAGAGCCGATCGCGCGCACCCTGGCGCATATACGGGTTCTCGGCCTCGATGCCGTCGAACTGGCAGTGTCTGAGCGCCTTGCCGAGTCGACGGGCCGAGATGGACGAGGGCAATCCCAGGAAAGGGTGCGCAACGACCGCCAGACCGCCCTGCGCGTGTATCTCGTCCACGGTGTCCGGCACTGTTCGGAAGATCCTCGGGGCTCGTTCCAGGAAGAGGCCCACAATGTGGTCCTGGCGCCGCGTTGTCACTTCCATCCCCACGATCACTTCTACGCGGGCATCGATCGCCTCTGCGTGATCTTGAGCGCGCAATGCCCCCTCAACGGTGTCGTGATCGGTCACGGCTAGCACGTCGAGTCCCATGTGCTCGGCAATCTCAACCAGGGATTCGGGTGTGACGGTGCCGTCGCTAGCCGTCGTGTGACAGTGCAGCTCGGCCACGCCCCAGCCGCCCGGCGGACCCGGTGGCGGGTCGAGCGGGAGGCAGGGATGCTCGACGCGATTTCCCGAAGGGCGAATGGCAGCCGGTCTCTGTAGGTGGTCGTCCATTCTGGACAATCCACGGCAACTGGCACTACCGCCAACGGCCGGCCGAGCGGCGCTGCGCGTGATCGGCCGGACTGGAGTAGGCTTTGCGCCCGACGCACGGAGTGAAGGCTGCGAAGTGAGCACGGTGGAGTCTGGACCGGTCTGGAACGTGGAAGAGTTTCCATCCAGCTACAACGGCGCTCCGATCCATTGGGATCCGGAGCGGTATGACACGGCGGCCATGCCGTTCATCGTGGCCATTCGGCAACACTTCTGGTCATGGCGAATCACGCGATTCGCCGCCGCCACCGGCCTGATCGAGGTCGACCTGGCGCTGCCGAGCGTGATGCCGGACGGCATGACCATGATCGGATTTGACCCGGGTGATGAGCCGCCCGCCGCCCTGTTGGATGAATTCGCCGACTTGTTGCGCGGCATGGGCCGCGTAATGCTGGACGACCCGTGGACCTACCGCGTGCAGGCAACCGACGGCGCGAGGACCGAGCAGTTCGAGGGCGCGTTCGGCGGCCCCGCGGATGACGACTGATGTGGCCCAAGTCTCCTGACGCCGCGCTCACCGCGGACCGCACCTATCTCAGGGACTACGCCGGCTGGGTGTCTTCGATCCACGGCGTGGAGGCTCGGGCACTGGTTGCCGCGATTCGCCAGTCCGATGACCGCAACCTGCGCAAGGCCCTCAGCACGCGCCTCATGCAGTCGCGCATGAGCGCGCTGCTCTCGATCGGCTTTCTGTACGTGGCAATCCGCGAACGCTTCGGCTCGTCCCTGCTCCAGGCACGATTGCGCGCAGACACATCGTCGGCGCGTTTGGCGCTGCGCGAGGCGTCACTCGCATCCGGCGCCGGATTCTGGAGCTTTCTCCGGCTGCCCGAGCCCGCGGAGCTTCGTGAGGGCAGGGTGGATCCTGCCGCCGTCAACGAGTACGTGGACTCCGGTGAGCAACGCCTGGCCAACCTGACGCGCATTGGTCAGATCGCGCGCCAGGACATGCTGCTGAGCACGCTCGATGCCGGTCGCCACAACCGCATCATCGTGGCCTCGCCGCGCAGCGTGGGCCTGATCAAGACCGGCCAGGAGTCGGAGCTGCACGGACTGAGCAACACCGCCTTCTACCTGGTGGACCTCTCCGGTGGCGAGTTGCAGGACGAGGGTGACCTGGTGGCCGTGGCAAGCCCCACAACGCCAGCCGTGATCGAGGAGATTGCGGAAGAGATCGTGTTCATCGACGCCGAGGCGGCCGCAACGGCAGCCCTGGTCAGCCTAGTAGCCGAAGCCGGCCTGCTGAAGTCCGGCGACAACGGACCGGCGCTAGGCGACTTCCTCTAGAAAGCGCGCGTAGAGGCCAGCCACGTCCGCGTCCTCGCAGGACCCGTCATGCGCCGCAAACCGAGCGCCCACGGTCCGCGACTCTTCGGGCCGCAGGGTTATTTCCTGGTGGCGCCAGGGACTGACGTACAGCGGGCCGTAGTCGCGCGTAAACCAGGGAATGCCGTCGCTTCCTGGATGCGGAAATATTGCGATCCCCGCCGTTTCGGTTCGACTGATAGGACCTGAGTAGTCCACCCAGTCGGCAACCTGGTCAAACGTCTCGGCCTCGTTGACCTGGCCGTTCGAGTTCGTGATGCGGCCGCCGTCCAGCACGTCGATCTGATCCGCCACGCGTACGGCCAATCCCGCTTCCTTGGTCTGGCCCATGCGAATCGGATTCTCACCGGCGCGCACCGTAACGGTGACGTCAACCATCGTGTGGTCCGGGCGCTGGCCAATCACGACAACGCGCGAGTCCTGCATGCAGAGGTCGTCATCTCCGTCCCGCCAGTCAACCTGCTGGCGAAAGGTCACCCCGTCTTCGTCAATCTCAACTTCGGTCGCGGTCACCAGCATGCGCGGGATGGGCATCGTCCAGCGGGACTCGGGCGCCCAGAAGTTGACGCCGTCGATGTCCTCGTGCGCGAACCAGATGCCGAGATGGTGTAAATGGTCGGCCGGCGCAATCTCGGTGACGCCGTGGCCGGCCGGCGTAATCACCGGATGAATGTAAGGACGAAACTTTCCCTGCTGGACGGCGGCCAGGTAGTGACCGTCGATATAAACCTTCTGTTGATGCTGGAGTTCACGGACGTCGTAGGTTGGCAAGGGGCTGTGGGATCCGGGAGCGGGCCGATGCAGTCTACGAGAATGCGGATGGGCACGCCGATTTCGTAGCCTTGCCCTTCTGGACGAATTGTTCGCACTTGGCTTGTTTGGATGATTGACGACGCGCGTTCGTTTGGCCGCTCATTGGCGGCGCTCCCGCTATTCCTGATCGCTGCTGTGGGCGCCCTGGTGGTGATTACCGTTGGCCTGATGTTCCTGGTGGCGGCCACGCTCGTCTTGGCCGTGGCGTCGCTGTTCCGGCCGGACCTGAGGCGAGTAATCGTGGGGCTATGGCGCGCCGGCCGTGCCGCGCGCGCCTATCGCCGCTGGCAGCGCGGGCCGACGGTCGAAGTTGTCGACGTCGACCCCGTGGACCGCGGATAGATCCGTTGAGCTAGGCCAATTCCACCACTTCCCCGGAGTCGGTGGAGCGGGCGATGGCGTCGATGACGCGGATGGTGATGAGGTTGTTGCGACCGGACAATTGGGTGTCCACGCCCTCGTTAATCTGGCGGGCAAACATGTCGGAGATCTCTTCCTCCGGGGACATGCCGCCAGGCGCCGGATCGGTCGGGATGCTCTCGACCTCGGTGCCGCGCTTGAGTTGCAGGGAGTTGTTGGAGTGGAGGCCGACGGTGGCCAGGGCGGCCTCCGAGCATTCGACGGTGAACTGGAACTCGGTGTGCCGTGCCTGGGAGGTACCAACGTAGGTGGCCGAGGTTCCATCGTCGAACTCGATGATGGAATGCACGAGGGACGGGGTGGGCCAGGTGCCCCAGGCCGGTTCGACGCTGATGCCGCGGGCTCGAACGGGTGTTCGTGGAATGGCGCTGAGGAGGGAATCGATCTGGTGGACGCCCTGCTGCCAGAGGTGCATGTGGGGTGAGTCGTGGTAGGGACCCGAGCGGGCCTTGTGGTGAATCATTACGGCGTAGCCGGGCGGGCCGTAGGTCTCCTCGCTGAGGTGGCGGCGAATAGTCGGGTACGTGCGCCGGAGCCGATCGTTCTGGGTCACCAGCAGTTCCAGGCCCGCGGCCTCGGCGGTGGCGACGGCGCGTTCGGCGTCCGCAAGGCTAACGGTAAAGGGCTTCTCAACCATCACGTGCTTTCCGGCGGCTAGGGCTTCGTCGATGAACTGGGCGTGGAGCATGACGGGGGTGACGACGACCACGGCGTCGCAGTCGTGCCTGTCGAGGGCCGCGGTGAGCGAGGTGTGGGCGGCGTCGGACCCGAGATCGGCCAGGTCGAGCCCCTGGGCCATGAAGTCCTCGTTTACGTCGACCAGGGCGACCGGTTCAAAGTCCTCGGACTGGGTCATGACGCCGAGGTGCGAGCGGGCGCGGTTCCAGGCGCCGACGTGGATGGTGCGGATAGCCATGGGCTTGGTCCCCGACGAGTGAGTGAATCCATTATCGGCCCGGGAGTTCGTAGCGACCAATGACCAGCGGCTCGTGCTCGAAGCGGCACGTTGGTCCTTGGGATGCCTGGCGTACGGAGTCAGGCGCCGAGCACAGCGATCGACCGAGCGGGCAGGCAAGAGTCCGTCAGGAGCATTTGTGCTCGCTCGCCTTGCGAAGGTACAGCAACCTCAGACCAGCCGCGGACCGGGGCGCTTTGCTCGAGTTCGCGTTCAGGGCGCTGGCATTGACCTCGTGGCGGCGCGAATCTCGAGCTACAGCACCACCGCTCGCCCCGACTCCGCCGACTCGTACGCGGCGTGCACCGCTCGTAGCACCTTAACGCCGTCCTCGGCCATAATCGGTGGGTCGATTTCGCCCAGGCACGCCCGCACCGTGCAGTCCACCCAGGGGGTGTACCCGCCGCCACGACCGTCATACTCGAAGCGGCGGTCGTTGGATCCCGCCATGGCGGACGAGATCGAGCGCCACTCCAGCGCGTCCGCCTCACCCTCATGCGCGCGTACCCAGCCCTGCGAGCCGTACACGGTGAAGCCGTTGTGCCCCTTTTGGTCCATCAGATAGCCGCTGAACAGCACGCCCAGCGCACCGCCGGCGAACTTGAACGTGACGATCGCCAGGTCTTCCACGTCGATCGGCGCCCCGCCCGCCACCGCAGTCATGGCCGACACCTCGGCAATGTCCTCGCCCACCAGGTAGCACAGCATGTCCAGGCGGTGGATGCCCAGCCAGCTCAGGTGCCCGCCGCCCGCCAGGCTCTTCTGAAACGTCCAGTCCGGGTCGTCCAACCGCCGCTGGATTCGCGTCTGGTCGTCCACCTGCACCGCGCGCACGGCATAGAGGTCGCCAATGCCGTCGCTCTGAATAATGCGGCGAGCATCCGCAACGCTGGGGCCGATGCGGTTGGCCAGCGCCAGCATCAGGTACGCGTTGTTCGCGTCGGCCAGGCTGGCCAACTCCTCAAACTCTCCCAGATTCACGCAGGCTGGCTTTTCGGCCATCACGTGAACGCCCGCGTCCAGCAACGGCCGGATGACATCCGGGGCGTGCGCCGCGATCATGGTCACGATGGCCATGTCCGGCTTCCCGGCCGCCAGCAGTGAGTCCACCGTTGTGTGAGTACCCCCGGCCTTATCCCCGACGGTCGCGACTGAGTCGCCAAACGTCGATCCGCCCGGATCCATCAGCTCCGCGCGCTCGATAAGGTCGAGGTCTCGAATCGCATCGCGGTACGGCTGCTGGTGGGCAGCGCCTTCCTCGGTAATCAGTGCGACCGTGGCCATGTCGTGTTCTCCGGAGCAGCGTGGCGGCCCGCGTATGATAATCGAGCCAACTGGCGTCAGAGCAACGCATGTGCGGAGTCTTTCCCGGGTGCCGTTAAGTGCGGTCAGTTGTGAATCCTTCGGCGGAGACTCAAGTGGCAGTTACGAGGAGTAATCCAATATCGCGGTCTGTTCTGAGTGCCGGATGAAGCACTCCTTAAGCTACGAGGCGACGGGCTGGGATGCTTGCAAAGTCTTCGAAGTATAGCGTTCAGTTGCGCCTTCTGTTGGCGACGATCTTCGTGCTCAGTATCGCCCTATCGTTCGCTGCGGACTCGGGCCTGTGGGAGAGTCGCCTCGATCTTGAGTCTGATCGGTCAATCGCCAACGCATTCTCAGCGTGTCTCTGGCTGGTTGTGGCGGCTTTGGCTGGCGTACTGGCCAGGCGGGAGTCGCTTCGGTCTGGATGGATAAGTGTCGCGACACTCGCCACCTTCGTGGCCGTTGGAGAATTCTACGACATAAAGGACCTAATACCCCTGTTTTCGTTTACAGACGAGCATCAGAGTGAGTGGATCCTGGTAGCGGCGCCAGTTGCGATTCCGCTGCTCATCCTCGGGTCTCGAGCGTTGCTAACCGAAGCTCGAACAGCACCACAACGTGCCTTGCTTTTGATGTCAGGAGTCTTGGCGGTCGTACCGCTGCTTCTCGACAGCGTCGAACCGCCGTATCGAATTGCTGAAGAAGGATCTGAGCTGATGACGTCTGTGGTACTTATCGCCGTGCTTCTGTCAATACTTGGATGGGTCCCTCTCTCGCCAACCTTAATCACGTGGCGCTTCGTGGCGATCGTCACCCTGTTGACCGTGCTGCCGGCGGTCATTCTGGACGCACGGGAGTACCGGATTCGCGCGGCAGGCGGGATCGAAGACAAGCCAGAGATCTATCACGGCCCGCTCAGTCGCGTTTCTCAGACGCTGACCGTGGATCGGAATCACCTTTCGCGCATTGACGTCTGGGCGGAGTCGACTGGCGAGAGCGCCGAACTCTTCCTTCGACTGGGATCGCCAGGACATCCGCCACTTCGCGAAAGTCGAACCGTAACGAATCATCCGCGCTGGAGCAATGGGACGGTGACGTTCGATTTCGCTCCGATTCCGGACAGTGCTGGACAGACGTACGAAATCTCCGTTGGTGCGCTGCAGCCGGAACCGTATGTCTTTGTAGGTCTATCAACTGACGACCCAATCTCCGAAAGCGTCTTGCTCGTAAATGAGGGTACCGACTCCTTGTCGAACGACTTGGCGCTTCGCATCTCGACATCTGGCCGAGGCCTGAAGTGGCTTGTGACCATGCTTCAAGACCGCGCGCGTAGTGACGTTCTGACGAGTATTGAGCTATTCGTAGTCTGGCTTTGGGGAGTGGTGACGATCCTGTGGTTGACTGCTTCAAGTTTCAGCGTCTCCGGGACAAAGCAAGAGAGCGGGTAGATCGCTCGAAATCGATTGACAACAGTAGACGATCTGGTTGATCTGAATCTGGGATCCGAAGCACCGCCTGGATGTACCGACTACGGTGGCGTGAGACACGGCCGACCGGCCGGCGCCCGCGGTGCTGGAGACGGGCGCCTGCGCAGTCATTTCCCGCCAGCGTTTGCTCACCGCATAGGCACTCCGCAACTGACGCGATAGCCCTGGTTCGACCCTGCGGTCCCGTCGTTGCGGCTGTGGAGGAGGATCAGGTTGCCGTCGGGATCGGCAATCCCGGCAGCGAAGCACGAGGCTTGTTCGCCAGGACCCAGGACGACATCCACGCCTCGCGACCGAAGTTCGGCAACCGCCTGCTCCACATCCTCGACGGCAATGGCAATGGCGCCGCTCCGAAAAGGGGCGTCCGCACCGGCATCTTCAGGGTCGAAGCGAAGTGCCAACACCGTCGGGGTTGAGCCAACCGAGAACTCGACCCAGCCGGGCCCTTCCCACGATAATCGGGACTGGCCCAGCGTGTTCTCGTAGAAGTCCGCACTTCGCTCGATGTCACGAACGTTGTAGACGAAGAAGTCGATACCCCGTGGTTTCAACAGGCCCTCCTGGATGATTCGTGTCGGGCTGGATACGCCCGCATCGCGCTGAAATCACGGAAGTCGCGCACGCCGGGTCGGCGCTTTGTGTGGCCTGGCGGTTGCGAAGCGAGTTTCCCGGAAATCCGGTGCACATCTGCGTATCTCGCCACCTGGACGAGTGATCATGTGCCCCGCACGCGATAGCGCAGAAACACCTCGCCCCCGCGCGAGATGGTGCTAATTAGCTCCAGTCGCTGCAACTGATCGCTCGGCAGCGCCGCCGGACCCTCGACCGCCGTTCGCGGCCTCGGCTCCCCGATAATCGACGGCGTCACCGTGACGAAAAACTCGTCCACCAGCCCGGCCGCCAGCATGTGGTAGTTCAAAATCGCCCCGCCCTCGCACACCAGCCGCCGCACGCCGCGCTCGGACACCAGGTACCGCATGAGGCCCTTCAGGTCGACGCGGTCCGCACCGACCCTCACGATCTCGGCAGCCTCGGCCAGCCTCGATGTGATGTCGGCGGCTTCCGGCACCACGACGAGCGGCGCAATCGGATACGTACGGCGCTGAAAAACCAGGTCACTCGGATCGATCCGCCCGGAGTTGGACACCACAATGAACAGGGCCGGCTCATGGAGGCCCCGCCGCAGTCGCTCACGCTGCACGTCCTCGCTCCACATATAGCGGTCGATTCGCATCCCCAGCGTGCGCGCCCCGTGCAGCACCGCGTCGAAGTGCATCCGAAACCTTCGAAACGTCCGCTGATCTGCGTCCAGGCTGATCGGCCAGTAGTCGTCCGTCGGCCCTTTGATCGCCCCGTCGACCGTCATCACCATCTGAATTGCGGTATACGGTCGCCACGTACCGCACGGGAGTTCCAGGTCGTCGTACACCCCGCCGGCCGCGTCGTGCGTGCTCACCGCAGCCGGCGCCTGATCGGCCGCCGAGTCACACTACTCAGGCGGCAGCTTCACAATGTTCAGCCAGAAATCCTGGATCGACGACACCACGCGCATGAACTGCTCCAGGTCGACCGGCTTCGTCACATAGGCATTGGCGTACAAGTCGTAGGTGCGCAAGATGTCCTGCTCGGCCGCCGAACTGGTCAGCACGACCACTGGAATCCGGTGAAGATCGGGATCCGACTTCAGGTCCTGCAAGACCTCGCGCCCATCTTTTCTGGGCAGATTCAGGTCCAGCAGGATCAGGTCGGGTCGCCGCCTGTCGGCATAGGCGCCCTGCCGTCGCACGTAGGCGATCGCCTGCTCGCCGTCGTTGACCACGTTCAGCGTGTTGCGGATCTTGGCCTCGCGAACCGCCTCTTGCGTCAGGCGCACGTCGCCCGGGTTGTCCTCCACCAGCAGGATCTCGATCGGGGCCCCGCTCGCCTGGGCCACCTCGGCCTCCTTTCGCATAGCGCTTCACACACACGTCGCTGCCGAACGTTCGTCCCAGCACACCGGGTGAGCCGGCGCGACTCAACGTTCGGCGGTCGCCGCCTCAACGGCCTTTAGGGTAAACCGAAACGTCGTGCCCTGGCCTTTGGCCGACTCAGGCCGGATTGTGCCCCCGTGCCGCTCCACGATCTTCCGGCAAACGGACAGCCCAATCCCCGTGCCCTCGTACACGTCGCGCGTGTGCAACCGCTGAAACACTTGGAATACCCGGTCGAAGTGCGCCGGATCAATGCCGATACCGTTGTCCGTAACCGCAAGCTCCCACATCGAACCCGCGCGCTGCGCCGTCACGTCCACCTGCGGCGTGCGACTCGTGTTGAACTTGACCGCGTTGCTCACCAGGTTCTGAAACAGTTGCGTCAGCTGAATCCGGTCGCCCAGCACCGCCGGCAGTGGTTCGTGCGTAACCTCGGCGCCTGCCTCACCGATGGCCTGCTCGAGGTTGGTCAGCGCGTCCCGCAGTGCCGCTTCGCTCTCGGTCGGCTCCAATTCACCCCCGCGGGTGCCAACGCGTGATAGGTCAAGCAGACCGTTCAGCAGGGCCTGCATCCGCCGCGCCCCATCCACCGCGAACTCAATGAAGTCATCCGCGTCCGAGTCCAGCCGGCCCCGATAGCGGCGCTCCAGCAGCCCTACGTAGCTGGCCACCATGCGTAACGGCTCCTGCAGATCGTGGGAAGCCACATAGGCGAACTGCTCAAGTTCGGCGTTCGACCGCGCCAGTTCGGCCTGCGTGGCCAGGAGCGACTCGATCGATTGGGCGTTAGCCACAGCCCCTGCAACCTGGGCGGCGATCAGCACCGCCAGTTCCTGATCGCGCACGTCGTAGGCGTTCGGCGTGCTCGACATGAACCGCATCACCGCAACCACCGTCTGCTCCAGGATGACGGGAACGTCCATCCACGTCCGCAGGCCGGCCGCGATGCCGTCCTGCAGGCGCGGCGACTGAGCCAGCACCGCGGCGACATTGCTCTCATCCACGATCTGTGGTTGCTGGCTCCGTACCACCGTCTCGATCACCTGCCCGTCCAGTGGCCGCCAGGCGTCCAGGGTGGCCAGCGGCACGTCGATCCCGGCGTAGTAGCGAGCCTTGGACTGCCAGGCGTCACTATCGATAACCACGATTGACAACCGGTCGGCCGGAATAACCGACGTCACGGCTTCGGTAAAGCGGTCGTAGACCTCGTCGATGTCCTCCGACGACGTCATGATTCGCCCGATCTGAGCTAGCAGCGGCGCGAATTCAACCGAAATCTGCGTTAGGTCAATCTCGGACCCATGCCGCGGCGAACCCAGTTCGGTCACGACGGCCCGCCCCTGCGGGCTCGGTCCTTCGCTCGCACGTCGAATGCCAATCGTCTTCGCCTGCACGGGAGCACCGCCGCAATTGTTACAGTTTGGGCACACTTCGACATTGAACGATCGAGGCCGCGACGCCGCGGCCCTCGCTGGGAGGGAAGCAATGGCCGCGCAAACGCTCCGCATTCTGGTCATCGAGGACAACCCTGGCGACGTTCGGTTGCTCGAAGAGATGCTCGTCCCGACCGGCGACGTGCAGTACGAAGTCCAGAGCTTCGCCAGGCTCGACAGCGGACTCGACGCCATCGCCGACTACTCGCCGTCGGTCATCCTGTTGGACCTCGGCCTCGGCGAATCCCAGGGTCTTGAGACCTTCACGGCCGCCCAGGAAGGCGCCGGCGGCGTTCCGATCGTCATCCTCTCGGGCCTTGGCGACGAAGCCGTGGCCACCGAGGCCGTCGCCGAGGGCGCCCAGGACTATCTGGTCAAGGGCGAATTCTCGGAAGAACGGCTCCGCCGCACCATCCGCTACGCCATCGAGCGGCAACGCCGGTCCGCCACCGCCGAAGAGCGCATCCGCACCCTGGTGGCCGAGGAGCCTGGCTTTTCCGACATTGTCATGAATCAGCCCGATGGGGTCATCGTGGCCGACTCCACCCGCAAGGTGCTCTTTGCCAACCCCGCCGCCGCCGAGCTGTTCACCGTCCCGGTCGACGACCTGGTCGGCAGCGAGCTCGAGTTCAACGTGCGTCCCGGCGCCTCGCAGATGGTCCAGATTCGTGAGGACCCCCGGAATCCCAAATACCTGGAGGCCCACAGCGCCCAGGCCGTCTGGTCCGGCAGCGACGTGCACGTCCTCACCTTCCGCGAAGGCGAACACATCGGCTTCTTCCGCCGCATCCTCAGCAACATCGGCTTCTAGGCCCCGTCGACCCGGCGGTGCCTAAACGAGCCCGCCATATAGCCGGTCGATCAGCCGGCAGGCGTCGCCGCGGCTGATCGTCTCCCCTGGCTCCCGTGGCGCCGGCATGTCTGGCAACCCTCCCATCGACCTGCGGAGCGGCGACGGCTCGTCCATCCACTGCCGCAAGATGTCCGTGAACCCCGACCAACTACATGCCGCCTGATCTTCGAATAACCCCGAGTCCACCTCGACAGGACGCCACGGGTCCACCGCCCGCCGCGCCAGCCACGCCCACCGCTGCGCCTCGCCTTGAGTCAGTGGGTCGTCCGGCCGCGCTGCGTAGTGCGAAAAGAACCCTCGCGCCCCCCAGAACTGCGCCGCCTCCGAGAGGCCCGGCGCCAGCTCTTCGTATCCCGCAAACCCGGCCGGCGCCACATCCTCGAAGTACGTAATCACCTGCCCAGCACCCAACAGCGCCCGCTGCAACGCCGCCCGAGGCACGTCCCGCACCCGCACGCCCCGCTCCAGCGCCAGCGCCGCCGCCGTCCCCGCCGCCTCGCCAAGTGCCATCCACACCGGCTCCATGCGAATCGTCCCGTACCCCAGGTGGCTGGCCGACACGGCAACGGGCACGAGCAGCCCATCAATGCCCTCCGGAACCATCACCCGATACGGAATCTGATACGGCACGGTCTCTTCGTGCAACCCGATAAACCCCTCCAGCGCCACCTGCCGCCCATCCAACTCTTCGGCCTCATCAAGCCCCTGATCCTCGCGCTGCCGCGTCGCGTGCGAGTCGATCTGGTACCCGCCCGACGCCACGCTGTCCCGGTGCACCGGCGAGCGCCCGCCTGAGCTATCTAGCAGCGCGTCGCTGGCGCTGAACAGGTAGCCGCCCAGGATCCGGCAGCCCTCCCGTACGTACACCTGCCGCGGAAACCCGCCGTTGCCCTCGAACTCGTCCGCCGCCAGCCCCCACGCCCGCGCCGCCTCCCGGAAGTCCGCCGGCAATTCCTCATCGTTCTGACAGAACCACACCAGCCCCTCGGTATACGCCCGATGCGCCGCCGCGATCTCCAGCCGCCGCTCCGGCCCCGCCTCCGGGTAGTCGAAGCTCGCCTCGGCCCAGTCGCTGGACGTGAAGCAGTAATGGTGGTTGTTCGCGTCCGACTTCCGGTTAGGCATCGGCACGAAGTTCAGCACCGCCGTCCCACCCCGCGGACCCCAAAACCCCGGCATTCGCTCGCTCCGCACGTCGTCAATCAGCGGCACGTACGGCGTCCGGTCATAGTCCGCCGGCCGCTCCACGTCGCGCCGGTTCGCCGGGTCGTCCGTCAGGCACAGTCGGTAGTTGTACGCCTGGATCCGCCGGTCTGCCGCCCCAGTGGACCCCGGATACGTCATCCGGTCGTGAAAGTCCTGGTACACCACCCCGGCGTGCGACTCACCCAGCTCCTCCCGACCCTCGCGCCCGATCCGGTACGCCGCCCCCGCCCCCAGCGCCACGTCCCCCTCATAGGTCGCGTCCACGAACACCCACGCCTCCAGCCGTACTCGCTCCCCGGTCGCCACGCCTTGCTCGTCCACCGCCGCCAGCGTCACCGCCGTGACCCGCCGCTCCGGCGTCTCGTCAATCCGCGTGACGTCCGCGCCCGGCTCCGTCTCCACCAGCCAGCGCCCGCCCTCCGGCATCGACGCCCCGCCTTCCCACGCCAGCCGCCAGCCCCGCCACACTTCAAGCCGTTCCTGCTCTGCAACCAGCGCCTCCAGCAGCCGCTCAGCCACCGAAGGCTCGAACCGGTAGCCCTCATTGCAGTCGCGAACCTGCTCGGAGTCTTCGCCGTATGTCGACAGGTAGTGCTCCCGCACCATCCCCACGAACCGCCGGAAGATCCCGCCCACCGACTCGTTCGGCCGGATGTCCGTAGCCCCCAGCCCGCTCGTCATCAGCCCGCCCAGGTGCCGCGTCGGCTCCACCAACACCACGTCCAGGCCCTCGCGCGCCGCCGCGATCGCCGCCGCCACCCCCGCCGGCGTCCCCCCAATCACCGCCACGTCTGTCTGCTTGGTGGCCCCTGAGTCCGCCCGCATCGTCCGTGTCCATTCCGGTACGCCGGATCCCGCGCATCGTTTCACATGCCGCCCCCAGGCCATAACGGCCGGAGCCCTACCATGGACGCATGGACGGCGGCTTCAATGTCGGCGGCCTCGGCCGCCTCCTCATCATCGCGGGCGGCCTGATTCTCGCCGCCGGCGTCATCCTCGTCCTCCTCGGTCAGATCCCCTTCTTCGGCCGACTCCCCGGCGACTTCGCCATCGAACGCGAGCGCTTCTCCCTCTTCTTCCCCCTCGCCTCCATGCTCATCCTCAGCCTCATCCTCACCGTCGTCATCAACATCGTCCTCCGCTTCTTCCGCTAGCTACGCCGCCCCTCCATACACCCCGCCGCATTCCCCTCCCGCGGCGTCCCCGGCACCATCGGCCCATGCGGCCGCCCGGCGATCAGCCTCGACCCGTCCGTAAACCCCTCCGGTCGGTTCCTAAGCCGCTCGATCAGCCGCTCCCGCCACAGTCCCAGGTCTCCCGTCGCCGCCAGGTCCCGCGTCTCGTCCGGATCCTCGTCCAAGTCGAACAGCTGCTCCCGCCCCGACTGGCTGTACCAGATGTACTTCGTCCGCCCGTCTGTGATGAAGTGCCAGGCCGTTTCCGGACGGTTTTTCCCGCCCGAATGCTCTCCGTGCAGCGTCTCCCGCCAGTTCGGCGCCTCCCCGCGCACGAACGGCATCAGGCTCCGCCCCGTCACCGAATCCGGAACCTCCAGCCCCACCCCATCCAGGATCGTCGGCATCACGTCCTGCAATCCCACCGGCTCGTCGCGGACCACGTGCGTTGGATAGTCCCCGGAGGGCGGCCCCAGCACCAGCAGCGGCACCCGCGCCGCCGCCTCGTACGGCCACGACTTATGGAACAGCCGGTGGTCCCCCAGCATCTCGCCGTGGTCCGACACAAACACCACCAGCGTGTCGTCCAGCAGTTGCGTGTCGTTCATGTACTGCAACAGCCGGCTGATCTGCATGTCCACGTGGTTGATCAGCCCGTAGTACCCCGCCCGGCAGGCGTGCATCACCCGCGCATCCAGCTCCAGCCCCTGCGAGCGCGCCTCCTGCATCTCGATGTCGATCCCCCGCGTCGGCGCCTCCACCGGGTCCGCCCAATCCCCGATCACCGGATTCGGCAGGTCCCGCCAGTGATACCGGTCGTAGTAGAACCGGGGCGGCGTAAATGGCGGATGCGGGTCGATAAACGACACCTTCAGAAAGAACGGCGCGCTCGGATCCCGCCGCTGCAGGAAGTTGATGGCCTCCGAGACGCACCAGAACGCGTGCGTCCGCTCCTCCGGCAGGTGACTCGGGCGCCCGATCCACCCGTTCGGCGTCGCCCCGTGCGCCATCGCCCAGCGATTCAGCGGAATCTCCCCGTGCAGCCAGTCCAGGTAGTCGTTGGTCGCGCCGCGTGTGCTGTCCGCCAGCGACATCCGGTCGAACCCGTAGCGCTTCCGTTTCGGCGCCAGGTGCAGCTTGCCGCTCAGCCAGGTCTCGTAGCCGGCTGACCGCAACTCGCCCGCCAGCGTCGCCGGCGGGTCCCACGCGGTGTCCGGGTGGTTCTGCAACATCCCGTGCGTGGCCGGGTCCTGGCCCGACATCAGCGTGCGTCGCGCCGGAATGCACTGCGGACACTCCGCATAAGCGCGATGGAACCGCGTCCCCGTCGCCCCGATCTCGTCCATCACCGGCGTTTGCAACACCGGATGGTCCTCGATCCCCAGGCAGTCGCCCCGCTGCTGGTCCGTTACCAGCAGCAGCACGTGCGGTCGCCCGGCCCTCATATCGGCCTCAGGTCCAATCGATCATGATCTTGCCGGTCGTCGCCGAGTCCGCCAGCCTGAACGCCTCCACGGCCTCGCCGATCCGGATGCGTTTCGCAATCACGTCCTTCACCGGCAGCTTGTGACGCCGCAGGAAATCCAGCAGGTCCTCCCACTCGTACAACTTGAAGATCCACGACCCTGTCAACGTGATCTCGCGCGCGTTCAGCGGGGCGCTCAGCTTGTAGACCGTCTCCTCGCCAATCCCGACCTCCACGAAGATGCCGTGCGGCCGCAACCCTTCCAGCGCCGCCGTCCGCGCCGGCGTAAAGCCTGACGTGTCGATGGCCGCGTGCACGCCATCGCCGCCCCCGAATGCCCGCATCGCCTCCACCGGGTCCCTCTCCGCCGCGTTGCACGTGGCGTCGATCCCCAACTGCTCCGCCATCTCGATCCGGCTCGGCTGCACGTCGATCCCAATGACCGAGGCTCCCATCGCCCGCGCAAACATCACGGTATAGAGCCCCACGGGGCCCAACCCGCTCACCGCCAGCGTCATGTCGCCCGACGCCTTCGCCTTGCGCACCGCCCCGAACGCTGTACCGAGATTGCACGCCAGTAGCGCCCCGTCCTCGAAGTCGAAGTCGTCCGGCAGCGGCAGCGTGCTGCGCGCCG
>JAPOXI010000043.1 GCA_026707185.1 Chloroflexota bacterium | reverse complement strand
TGGAGAGCGGGGCGGCCACGTAGAAGGGCAGGTCGTGGGCGCCGGCGGCGACGGCATGGCTGTAGGTGCCGATCTTGTTGGCGACATCGCCGTTGGCGGCGATGCGGTCGGCCCCGACGATGACGGCGTCGATGTACCCGCGGCGCATGCGGTCGGCGGCCATGCTGTCGGTGATGAGGGTGAAAGGCACGCCCCACTGGGCCAGTTCCCAGGTGGTGAGGCGACCGCCCTGGAGGAGAGGACGGGTTTCGCTGACGACGACCTCGATGCCGTGGCGCTGGTTGGCGGCCTGGAGGACGCCCAGGGCGGTGCCGTAGCTGGCGGCGGTGGCGAGCGGGCCGGTGTTGCAGTGGTGGAGCACGCGCTGGCCGGACGCGAAGAGGTCGGCGCCGGCTTCGGCGAGGGCGCGGTGGCGCTGCTCGTTGTCGGCGGCGATCTCGTGAGCCAGCGCCAGCAAGCCGTGGCGAATCGCTTCCCGAGGGTCCCGCATGCCGTCGGTCGGCCGGTGATCGGCGAGCGCGCCGAGCTCATGGGCCGCCGCACGCATGCGCTCGGCGGCCCAGGCCAGGTTCACGGCCGTGGGCCGGGTGGCGATGACCTGGTCAATAGCTTTGTCCAGGCGTTCCAGGTAGGCCGTCTCGTCGGGCGCATCGACCCGCGTGGCGGCCAGGGCAACGGCGTAGGCGGAGGCGACGCCGAGGGCCGGAGCGCCGCGGATGGCGAGGGTGCGGATGGCCTGGTTGACCTGCGAGACCTTGGTGCAGTGCAGCACCTCGACGGCATCCGGCAGGCGGCGCTGATCCAGGATGCGGACCGCACCGTCACGCCATTCGATCACCGGGGGAACGGGCATCGCCACGGGACTGCGTGTGAGCGGGTGAGTATATCGGCGACGGTCCCGAGACTCGTGGAAGCGTCACGGCGTCACAAACGAGGCCGCTACGGAGGGCGATCAGTCCGGCGCGTAGCGGATGAGACTGGCGCGGTCGAGCGTCCAGCCGAAGCCCGGGCGATCGCGGATCGTGACTGCGCCCTGGATGGCTTCGGGTTCGCCCTTGAGGGCATCCCAGATGAGGGAGTTCCCGGGCAGCGGATCGCGACGAGGGAAGTACTCGCCAATCGGGCAGTTGACGCGCGCGGCAATCAGGTGCCAGGAATGCAGCCAGCCCTGGTGGGGCGTGACCGGGCGCTGGTGGCTGGCAGCCAGTGCGCAGATTCGCAGCGCTTCGGTCAGGCCGCCGACGCGGTTGACGTCGGGCTGGAGGTAGTAGACGCCGGCGTTGATGAGCGAGGCGAAGGGGAAGCGGGTGCGTTCGGACTCGCCCGCCGCCAGCGGCACCGCGCCGTCGCGGGCCAGAGCTTCATATCCCGCCAGATCCTCGATCGGAATCGGGTTTTCCAACCAACGAGCGCCTACGTCGGCCAGCGGCTCAAGCATGCGCCGGGCATAAGGAAGGTCCCAGCCAAAGTGGGCATCCACCATCAGGTCCGCATTTGGGCCGATGGCTGAGCGGATTTCACGCAGCACGTTCACCTCGGTTTGCCGGCCCTGCTCGCCGTGGGCCGGACCGTGGATCGAGAAGTATTTGAAGGCGTTGAACCCTTGTTGGCGGCCCTGAAGGACTTCGTCCAGCAGCGACTGCGGGTCCTCGCGTCCACGCAGCGATAGCGAACTGAGATAGACGGGCACAGTCCTCGTCGATCCACCGCCGATCAGGCTGACCACCGGCCGACCTATCGACTTTCCGAGCAGGTCCCAGAGCGCCAGGTCGACGCCGCTGAGAGCCATGACGCCGGTTCCGCGCTGACCCTGGCGGTTCAGTGAGTCATAGAGACGTTCCCAGTGGGTTTCGATGTCCGATGGGTCGGCTCCGTCCAACAATGGGGCGAATTGGCGGGCGATGATCGTCTCGGCGCCGACGGGAAAGCCGCCCACGGATCCAATGCCGGTCAGTCCCTCGTCGGTTTCGATTTCCACGACGACGAGGGCAATGGCTTCGCGGCCCGGATCGGGGTTGCGGAGGGGGTGAGCGCGGAGGCGAGTGATGCGCATGGCGGGCCATTATCTCGGGACCGGCACGAGTCGGGCCATCCCCTCGCCAGATCGATCATGACGAAAGCCGCCACGTCGCGTTTCATCTGTTCGTCAAGCTGCGCAGGCTAAGATTCCGCGTCCCCGTTGGTTGGTAGGTCTCATGAGCGACGGCATCTGTTGTTCGCCAACGTCACCACGACCCCCGAACGCCAATGCCCCGGAGGCGCGCGCAGACCACGACAAGACTGTCAGGCAATCGCTCCGCCGTCGCCCCGGCATGGCCCGGATCCGGGGCGGGGAATACCGGATGGGGACGGAGGACCGTAGCGGGTTTCCGGCTGACGGCGAGGGGCCGGTGCGGGCGGTGCGGGTGGATACGTTTCGGATTGACGTGGCGGCCGTGACGAATGCGCAGTTCGCCGACTTTATCGCGGCCAGCGGGTACCGGACCGAGGCGGAAACGTTCGGGTGGAGCTACGTGTTTCACATGCTGGCGTCGGAGGAGATAAAACGTCGGACGCCGCAACGGCCGGATAGCACGCCGTGGTGGGTGCCGGTGAGCGGGGCCACCTGGGCGGCGCCTGAGGGTCCGGGCTCGGACGTGGACGACCGCATGGATCATCCCGTGATTCATGTCTCCTGGAACGACGCGCTGGCCTATTGCGACTGGTCGGGCACTCGGCTGCCCACGGAAGCCGAGTGGGAATACGCAGCGCGGGGCGGGCTGGACCAGCGGCGCTACCCGTGGGGCGACAAGCTGACGCCCAAAGGCGAGCACCGCTGCAACATCTGGCAGGGCACGTTTCCGGAAACCAACTCGTCCGCGGACGGCTGGATTGGCACGGCGCCGGTGGACGCCTACAAGCCGAACGGGTTCGGGCTGTACAACACCTCGGGCAACGTGTGGGAATGGTGCGCCGACTGGTTCAGCCCCAGCCATCACCTGCGAGCCGAGCGGCGCAATCCACAGGGACCGGCGCAGGGTCAGCGGCGGGTGCTGCGGGGCGGGTCGTATCTGTGCCACCGGTCGTACTGCAACCGCTACCGGGTGGCGGCCCGCAGTTCGAACACGCCGGACAGCAGCGCGGGGAACCTGGGGTTTCGCTGCGTGCGGTCGGTGGTCGCGAGTGGCTAGTTGAGCGGGGTGACCTCTCGTCTCGCGCGGCATCCTGCGTGGTTCGAGACCGGGCCGGCGTGAGGGGTGGCGGTTGCAATCCGTTGGCGCTGTTTCTCGCGTGGTTTCTTGGGATGATTCCGATCGGCCTCGTATCCGACGCGCTGGGCTTGCCGGGCTGGACGTTTTGGCCGCTTGCAATTGGCTGGGCAATCTTCTTGCTGTGGTGGGTGTTGTTTCGGTCGTCCGACGGCACGGGCCGGGCGGGCACCTGGAAGCACGGGCCTGATGCCGATGGGTTCTGAGATGAGACTCGTCCATCCCGCCGACCTCAGTCAGTGCCTTCCGGTTCCGAGTCCAAGGCTCGAAGCGTGAACTCCGCCGCTGTCCTGGACCTGTCGAAGTCGCCACACGCGGTGGTTCGGCCGGTGCCGCCGGGGCGGGTGGAGGTGGCGGAGGGGTTCTGGGCGGATCGTATGCAGGTCATGCACACGCAGGGGCTGGAGCGGCAGTTCGAGCAGTGCGAGGTGACCGGGCGGCTGCGCAACTTCGAGCGGGCGGGGGGACGCCTGGAGGGGGAGTTTGAGGGCCGGTATTACAACGACTCAGACGTATACAAGTGGCTGGAGGCGGCGAGTTATGCGCTGGCGCGGGCGCCTTCGGCGGCCCTGAAGGCTCGTGTCGATGGTGTGATTGAGGCGATCGCCGCCGCGCAGCGGCCGGACGGCTACATCAATACCTACTTCAGCGGGCCCCGGACGTCCTGGCGCTATCGAAACCTGACGGACGAGCACGAGCTGTATTGCATGGGGCACCTGATCCAGGCGGGGGTAGCGCACCGGCGCTCTACGGGTTCCGACCGGCTGTTCGAGGTGGTCGTGCGGGCGGCGGATCACATTTGCGCCACGTTCGGGCCCGAGGGGCGGCCGGAGCCGGACGGGCATCCGGGGATCGAACTGGCCCTGGTGGAACTGGCGCGGGAGACGGGGAATCCGGCGTACCTGCGCCAGGCGGTGTTTTTTCTGGACCAGCGAGGGGCGGATCCGCCGCATCTGAGCGGGCTGCATTACCACCAGGACCACGCACTGGTTCGCGAGCAGCACGATGCCGACGGGCATTCGGTGCGGCTGACGTACCTGGCGGCGGCGATGGCGGACGCGGCGATGGATACGGGCGAGGCGCAGCTGCTGGAGGCCTCGATCCGCTTGTGGGAGAGCGCGTATGAGCGTCGCGCCTACGTGACGGGCGGGCTGGGGTCGCGGTACCAGGGCGAGGCGTTTGGGTCGGACTACGAACTGCCCAACGACCGCGCCTACGCGGAAACCTGCGCGGCGGTGGGCGGAATTTTCTGGAATGCCCGGTTGTTGGCGGCCACGGGCGACGCCCGCTACGCGGACTGGCTGGAAACGGCGCTGTACAACGGCGCGCTGGTTGGAGTCTCGCCGGACGGGGCGGCCTACTTCTACGCCAATCCGCTGGCGGCCGATCCGCAGCCGTCGCCGGACGACCAAGGGGGTGTCCATAGCAGCGGGGCACAGCAGACGGTGGGCGGTCACCAGCGCCAACCGTGGTACGACACGGCCTGCTGCCCGCCCAACATCGCGCGCCTGCTGCTGAGCCTGCCGGGCTATGCCTATGGGGTGTCGGCGGGCGCGCTGTGGGTGCACCACTACTTGCCGGGACGGGTGGAGGCGGCGCTTCCGGACGGCGGTTCCATGACGCTACGGATTGCGACGCGGTACCCGTGGGATGGGGACGTGGACCTGGTGGTGGACGATGCCCCGGACGGTCCGGTGGAGCTGCGGCTGCGGATTCCCGGGTGGGCCGAGGGCGCGAGTCTTGAGGTGCAGGGCACTCGTGAGCCAGTCGAGCCCGCTTCGTATGCCGCCATTCGTCGGGTCTGGTCGCCGGGCATGACGCTGCGCCTGCGCTTGCCGATGGACGTTCGGCTGGTGGCGAGCCATCCGCGAGTCCAGGCCAACACCGGCCGAGCCGCGATTGCGCGAGGGCCGCTGATCTATTGCATCGAGGCCGCGGATCACCCCGAGTCGAACGTGGACGCGCTGGTCCTGGGCCCTAACTCGAACCTGCAAGCCCGGGACGAGCCGGACTTGCTGGGTGGACTGACCACCATCAGAGGTTCGGCCGGCGTTGCGGTTCAGAACCAGTCGGACGAGCTATACGGCCGGTTCGGCGGCGCAAGGCCAGAGCTGACGGGTATGACGCCCCTCACCGCCATTCCCTACTATGCCTGGGCCAACCGGTCGCCAGGGGCGATGCGCGTGTGGATTCCGTACGTTGACCACTGAGCCGGGCCCTATTCAGACGGACCTGTTCACGAGCGGGACGCTCGGCTACCACACGTTTCGGATCCCCGCGCTGGTGGTCACGACCCGGGGGACGCTGCTCGCGATTGCCGAAGGGCGGCGGAACTCGCAGCACGACACCGGGGATATCGACCTGGTCGTGCGTCGCAGTCGCGACAACGGGCAGACGTTCGATGACCTGCGCGTGGCGGTGCCCGGCGGCGGCAACGTGGCCGGCAATCCCGCGCCGGTGGTTGACTCGACGACCGGCACGATCTGGCTGTGGTTCTGCCGCAACAACGCCGACGGTCCGGAAACCATGATTTGCGCGGGCAAGGCGCCGCGCACGGTGTGGCTGACCAGCAGCGACGACGACGGTGAGACGTGGGCCGAGCCACGCGAAATGACGGCCGAGGTCAAGCTGCCGGGGTGGACCTGGTACGGCACCGGGCCGGGGCATGGGTTGCAGCTGGCCTCGGGGCGGCTGCTCATCCCCTCGTACCACGTCATCGGACAGAACTTCGACCGGGCCACCGACCCCTACATCTCGCACGTCATCCTGAGCGACGACCACGGCGAGACCTGGCGCCTGGGAGGCGTGGCCCAACCGGGAACGAACGAGTGCATGGCCGCGCAGCTGGCTGACGGCCGCGTGTATTTGAACGAGCGCAACTACCTGGGCGAGTACCGGCGGGCCTTCGCAGTCAGCCACGACGAGGGCGAGAGCTTCGACGCCTTTGGCTGGCACGATCTGATCGACCCCATTTGCCAGGGGGCCGTGCTGGGTGTCGGCGGCGACCGGCTGGTGTTTAGCAACGCCGCCAGCCGCGCCCGGGAGCGACTAACGGTTCGATCCAGTTCGGACGGCGGCCAGACGTGGTCGTCAGGCCATGTGCTGCACGACGGTCGGGCCGCCTATTCGGACCTCTGCGAGCTACCAGACGGGACACTGGGCTGTCTCTACGAAGCGGGCAGCGTGGGCGAGTACGAGCGGCTGCGCTGGGCGCGATTCGATCTCGAATGGCTGCACGCGGGGTAGGCAAAGAACTCGCATTCACGGACAAGCTCCGCCAAACTGACCGTATGTTCTCGAACTCGGGGGCCACTTTGATTCTGCGGGCTCTACGCAGCCGCCGACGTCGCTCAATCCGACGGGGCGACCGGAGATGACCGCCCGCAGCCCGAGGTGGCGCCCGGGTCGGCGGGACGTTGTGGTCGGTGGCGCGCTGTCGGCTGGAGCGCTGATCTTCGGAGCGGCCTGTGAGACAGTCGATGGTCAGGCCGTCGCGGTCTACCTGACCGAACTGAACGACCTGCGGGACAGCACCGCCGGCGACGATGCGTTGCTGGGCGAGCGGTTCAACTCGTTGATCGCGAGCGGCTCGCGCGACGCTGGCGCCTATCTCGGGATTTATCGTGAGTTGCGTGCCTCCAATGCCGCTGTCGTGGCCAAGCTGGAACAGATCCAGCCGCCGAAGGGACTGGAACGCCATCACGAAGACTTCGTGGAGGGTCTGAGCGACTTGGTAACGGCCTTGGATCAGGTGATCATGATGATCGAGGAGGGAAACGTGATCGAGGCCAATCGTCTCTTCCAGCGCGCGGTCACGCGCTCCCAGGCCAAGCAGACGGGGGCGATGCTGCAGATTCGACGAGTGGCCCGTAGCGCCCGCGTTCGAATCTGACCCATGACAAGCCATAGCGCCACACCGCGTCTCGTCAGCATGGGCGAGGTCATGATCGAACTCTCGGCTCAGGCTCCGCTTGCCGACGCCCCAGTCCTTGAACGCTCGTATTCGGGCGACGCGCTAAACGTGGCGGTCGCAGTTCATCGTCTGGGCGTACCCAGCGCAATCGTGACTCGGCTCGGCGAGGATCCGTTCGGCGACTACCTAGCGGGACAGTTTCGCGGCCTCGGTGTTGACCTGCGCTATGTGGAACGCGGCGGCGGGCCGACCGGCCTGTACGTCGTCGAGCAGGGCGGCCAGGGCGCCTACAGCATCTGGTACTACCGACGTCACAGCGCGGCATCCACCATGAGCCCGGCGGACATGGAACAGATCGACCTGGACGGTGTGGAGATGGTTCACCTGAACGGCATTGCGCAGGCCATCTCGGCCACTTCCCGGCAGGCAACGCGCCGGCTGGCGGAGCGCGGACGGGCCGCGGGGGCCCTGGTGGCCTTCGACCTCAATTTCAGACCGCAAATTTGGGACGGTCCGGCGGCGGCCGAGGCGGCCGACGAGGTGTTGCCGCTGGTGGACGTGGCCCTGTGCGGGTTCGACGAGGGACAGGCGGTCTTCGGCACTGTCGACCCCGAATCGACGGCGGCCCGGCTGCTGGACCAAGGGCCGCGTGTGGCGGCGGTGTCGATGGCCGAGGCGGGCGCGTACGTGGCCTGGGCCGACGGCGAGATCCGCCTGCCGACCGTTGCGCGAATCGTCGAAGGCGCACAGGGCGGCGGCGACGCCTTCGCCGGGGGACTGGCGGTTGGCGAACTCCTGGGTCAGAACCCTTCGACGTCAGCCCGGCTGGCGACTGTGGTGGCGGGGCTCAAGGTGGAGCGGGTGGGACCGCTCGTAAGCCTTCCGTATCGGGCGGAGGTGCAGGCGCGGGCGGCCGAACTTGGGTGGGATGATGTGGTCGCGGTGCTGGAGTCCGTCGAAGCGACGCCGCCAGCTTCGTAAGGAGGAGTTGCGTGATCGTCGTAACGACCGAATCCGTGCCGGGGCGTGAAATCGCCGAAGTCATTGACATCGTGCAGGGCAGCACGGTGCGCACGCGGGGCGTGGGGCGAGACATCGTGGCCGGGCTGCGCACGATCGTGGGCGGCGAAGTGCACGAATACGCCGAGTTGCTGACCACGGCGCGGGCGGAAGCGCTAAACCGGATGGTGGCCGAGGCGGAAAAGCTGGGCGCCGACGCCGTGGTACAGGTCCGCTACAACACCGCCGACGTGATGCAGGGCACCGCCGAATTGCTGGCCTACGGAACAGCCGTGCGTCTGAAGGGCTAGACGCGCGGGCCTACGCCGTCCGGAGGTTGGGCCAGCGGCGTTCGGGCGCGTGGTCCGACTGCTCGTAGGCGTAGGCCACGCGCAGGGCGGTGCGCTCGCGGTACTTGGCCGCCACGATCTGCAAGCCGACGGGGAGGCCAGCGTCCGTCCAGCCACAGGGCACGGCGACCACCGGCTGATGGGTGGCGTTGAACGGCCGGGTCAGGTTGGGCATCCAGTGGTAGTCGGTCAGCGCGTCGTCAATCCGTGGCGGCGGTCGCTGTAGCACCGGCGCCACCAGCACATCCACCGTGCCGGCGGCTCTTCGGAAGACGGCGAGGGCGTCATCGCGCTGACTGCGCAGGCGGCCCAGGGTGACCTGGATGTCTTCGCCGGGACGCATGGCCTCTTCCAGACCGAGCTTCAGCCGGTTTCGGAGCGTCGGGTTCACGCGGGTGACATCGCCCCCGGTGGCGCCAAGCACATTCTGGTAAGCCTCAATGGTCAGAATGCCGCGCTGCGACAGCGCCAGGTCGGGCGCCGACGGCATCCCAACCTGCACCATTTCACCGCCCAGGATGCCCAGGGCGTCCACGGCACCACGGACGATGCGCTCAACTTCGGGATCCAGATCTTCGAAGAAATAGTTGGACGGCACGCCTACGCGCAAACCCTCTACGCCAACCGGTATCTCGCTGGTGAGGTGAGCGGCGCGGTTGGCGGTGGCAATGGTCTCGTCGGTCACGGGATCGGCCATGGCCTGCAGCATCACGGCAGCATCGCGTGTCGTTCGAGCCATTGGCCCCGGCGTGTCGAAGCTAGGGCTGAGCAGGCACAGGCCTTCCAAGCTGACACGCCCGTAGGTCGGCTTGATACCGACCAAGCCACATAGAGCGGAGGGTAGGCGGATGGAGCCGCCGGTATCGGTGCCCAGTCCCCCGTAGATCAGGCCAGCCGCCACCGCCGAGCCGGTGCCTCCGCTGGAGCCGCCAGAGACCATCTCTGTATTCCAAGGGTTGCGGGAGGGTCCCATCTGCGACGTCGCACCCGTTGGGTGGTAGGCGAATTCGTCGCAGTTCAACTTACAGGCGATCACGGCGCCGGCTCTGCGAAGACCTCGGACCAATTCGGCGTCCACGCTGGCCGGCTCGCTGCCAAAGACGGTGGAACCGGCGGTGGTTACGGAGCCGGCCACGTCGGCCAGATCCTTGATGCCGAGCGGTACGCCGTGGATAGGGCCGCGGTAGTCGCCGGCCAGGATTTCACGCTCGGCGCGGCGGGCGTCGGCCAGCGCCGAGTCGTGGAGTATTGCGGTTGTCGCGCCCAGAGGGCCGGTGTAGCGGTCAAGCCGGTCCAGGGAGTTGCGCGTGACCTCGACCGGACTGACTTCACCGGCGGCGATCAGCGCGCCGACTTCCGAGATCGACAGGCGGGCGAGCTCGTTACCTGGGAGCATGCGTCGGTCTTCCTAGGAGCGGCCGGGCTCCATCAGGCATCGTCGTCCCATCCAAGCCACTCGACCGGCGCCGGCTGCCTCTCACGCCGATCTGGCCCGATCGCGGGTGATGGGTGTCCGAGATAGATGTACCCGACGATGCGGTCTTTCTGATCCAGGCCGAGAAAGTCCTTGCAGGCCGCGAAGTCGCACATCTCTCCCGTTCGCCACTTGGTAGCGAGACCTTCAGCGTGCGCCGCCAGCATCAGATTCTGGGTTGCGCAACAGACGGAGGCATAGTCCTCAAGGTTCGTCACGGGATCATCGGACCAGACCTGGCTGACGACAATCACCACGGGCGACCGCCGGAGCCGGACGCGGGCAGAGCGGATTGATGGAGCGGACGCCGGATCGTCCGGATCCAGTTCTGATTCCAGACGATCGGCAACCATGGCACCCATCTCGTCGCGGGCCGAGCCGCGCAGGACGTGGAAGCGCCAGGGTTCGGTGAGATGGTGATTTGGCGCCCAAACAGAAGCTTGAATGATTCTGTCGATCGCCGCGCGGGACGGGGCATCCTCAGTTAGCCCAGTGATGCTGCGGCGGCCGCGGATAGCTGTATAGACGTCCATACCGCTCTTTTCACGGATGGCAGACGACCATCATGGTATCGGGCGCGCCACCGCGGCGCGTGGGGTTATGGTTGAATCAGACAGTCGGCACGCGAGGTTCACCTGTGCACATCGGAGTTCTGACGGGCGGCGGGGACTGCCCGGGGCTCAATGCCGCAATCCGGGCGGTGACGCGGGCCAGCCTGGATCGCGGCTGGTCGGTCACTGGCATTCACGATGGCTGGGCCGGTGTCCTGGACCGCAACGGAACGCCGCTAGCCATCGAGAACACCGACGGTTTTCTGGATGTCGGCGGAACGTTGCTCGGCAGTTCACGCACGAATCCCCTGCGAACGCCCGAGACCTACGCCAGGGCCGCGTCGGTATTCGACGACATGGGCCTTCACGGCCTGGTCGCCATCGGTGGTGACGACACGTTGTCCGTGGCCGGTGCGCTGGCCGGGGATGGCATGCCGGTCGTGGGGATCCCGAAGACCATCGACAACGATGTGCCGGGCACGGACATGTGCATCGGGTTTGACACCGCGGTGGAGACGATCGCGGCGTCGATAGCCCGCCTGCGAACTACCACCATGTCGCATCACCGCGCGACGGTGGTGGAGACGATGGGACGCCAGGCCGGCTGGCTTGCGGCGGTGGGCGGCCTTGCGGGCGGAGCCGACTTCATAGCCGTGCCAGAGCAGCGCAGCAGATGCGACGAGTTCGTTGCGCACGTCCGGCGGCGCTACGAGGCCGGGCGTGCGTACAGCATCGTCGTGGTGGCCGAAGGCGCCGAGATCGACGGGCTGGAAGTCGGCGAAGCCGGCGTGCAGGCAACTGACGAGTTCGGCCACATCGTGCTGGCCGCGCGCAGCGTGGGTGAGAGCCTTGCTCGCACAATCGAGAAAGCGACAGAGATCGAGACGCGATCAAGTGTCCTGGGACATCTCCAGCGCGGTGGACCGCCGACCACGTTCGACCGAGTCCTGGGGACGCGCCTGGGCGTAGCGGCCGTCGAATATCTCGCCAGCGGACAGCGCGGCCAGATGGCCGCACAGCAGGGATCGAACATCAAACCTGTACCGTTGGTTGAGATTGCCGGCCGGACGCGACCGCTGGATGACTCCTACCTGGAGTTGTTGCACCTCTTCGCCTAGCCCGAAGCCATGGAACGCTTGCCCATGGGACGGTCTGGTGTGCGAGAATTCTGGACACTGATCTTGGTCGGGCTGGCGCTCGTGACCATTCCCACGGCTCAAGCCGTAGGGTTGATTACCCTCCACCGAATGGCGTGGGCGGTCGCCGTAACGCGCCAGCGAGTGTTGTCATGAGCCTGGATACGGCCACCCTAGAGTCCACGAGGGCCGCGCTCCGCGCCAAGCTCGACGGCATCGTGCCTGAGTTTGAAGTGGACGTTAAAGCCGAGCTGGCGTACCGCATCAACCGGCTGAAAGTCGAGCGCGGGGCAGTCATCCTGGGTCACAACTACATGGAGCCGGCGCTCTATCACTCCGTGTGCGACTACACCGGCGACTCGCTGGAGTTGAGCCGGGTGGCGGCCACGACCGAGGCGGACCCGATCATCTTCTGCGGCGTGCGCTTCATGGCCGAGACGGCCAAGATTCTGAACCCCGAGCGCACCGTGCTGCTGCCGGCGCTGCGAGCCGGTTGCTCGCTGGCCGAATCCATTACCGCGGACGACGTGCGTGGTTTACGGGCTCGATACCCCGATGCGCCAATCGTGGCCTACATCAACACCTATGCGGACGTGAAGGCCGAGGTGGATGTGTGCTGCACGTCGAGCAACGCGGCCAAGGTCGTGGAATCGCTTGAATCCGACCTTGTCATCTTCCTTCCGGACGAGTACCTGGCGAAGAACGTGGCGCGGGAGACGGGCAAGTCCATTGTGTTGCCCAGCACCGCGCCGGTATCGGCCGACGCGCGGGCCGAGGCCGCCAGCAATGGCGTGCACTACGACATCGTGGGCTGGACCGGCCGCTGCGAGGTGCACGAGAAGTTCACGGTTGAGGATGTCCAGGCGGTACGCGAGCAGTTCTCGGATGTCGTCGTGCTGGCCCATCCGGAGTGCAGTCCCGAGGTGGTGGACGCGTCGGACTTCTCAGGCTCGACGGCCGCCATGACCCGTTACGTCCGTGAGGTTGAAGCGCCGCGCTACTTGCTGCTGACCGAGTGCAGCATGGGCGACAACATTGCCGCCGAGGCCCCGGACAAGGACATGTTGCGCCTTTGCTCGGTTCGTTGTCCGCACATGAACGAGATCACGCTTGAACACGTGCTGGTGTCGCTGCGGGAGAATCGCGAGCAGATCGAGGTTCCCGAGGACATCCGACTGCGCGCCCGCCGGTCGATCGACCGGATGCTCGCGATTGGCTAGCCCGCTCCGACTCTCACGGCCGGCTAATTGAGCCCGGCGCCCGGCACGGCCAGGTAGTCGCGCAGATTGCGCGAAAGACTCGAGCGCTTGAGCTTGCGCAGCGCCTCGACTTGAAGCTGCCGGATGCGCTCACGGGTCACACCAAAGTGGGCGCCAATCTGGTCGAGGGTCCAGGGTTCCTGTCCATCCAGTCCAAAGCGCCGAACCAGGATGGTCTGCTGGCGATCCGGGAGAATGGCTAACGCGCGCGACAGATCTTCGCGGAGCGTTCCAGCCAGCAAGGCGCGGTCGGCCGTTTCTGGGTTTGGATCTTCCACGAAGTCGGCCAGCGACTCATCGCCGTCTTCGCCGACCGGCTGTTCCAGCGACATGGGGGCGCGGCTGGCGCGCACGATTTCGACGATGCGCTCGGGCGCCATCCCGAGAACCTCACCCAGTTCGGCCGGGGTAGGTTCTCGCTCCTTTTCCAAGGCCAGTTCGGGTGTGACCTTACGAATCTTGCGCAGCGCTTCCACCACGTGGACCGGCAGTCGGACTGTTCGCGAGTCGTTGGAAAGGGACCGGGTAATGGCCTGGCGGATCCACCAGGTGGCGTAGGTGCTGAACTTGTAACCGCGGCGCCAGTCGAAGCGTTCCACTGCCTGCATCAACCCGAGGTTGCCTTCCTGAATCAGGTCCATCAGTGGCAGGCCGCCGGCGGCGTAGCGCTTGGCGACGTTGACGACCAGCCGCAGGTTGGCGTCCACCAGGTGTCGGCGGGCAGCGGCATCGCCGGCTTCCACCCGCTTGGCCAGCGAAATCTCCTGGGCAGCTGTCAGCAGCGGGACGCGGTTGATCTCGTTGAGATAGAGCCGCGTCGTGTCCTCGATCGACTCGTCTCGAGTGGCGCGTGTCGCACCCGGCACGTCCATCTCCCGCGAAGCGCGTTCCTGGCGGCGATCAATCGAGTCCAGGTCGTTCGCCCAGTGGCCCAGCGCGGGCGATGGTTCGTAGGCCACATCTGTCGGCTGCATTCATGCCTCGTCGGAGAGCGCGGCGGCGATCAACGGCGGTCGCCTGTCATCCGACGCCGCGAGTATACATGTTTTTCCAGATATTTCCGTGTAAATGGGAAAAACGCTGGCATTTGGGTCCCGAAAGGCCTGAAACCAGTTGGTAGGCGCTATTCAGCGGTGGTAGGTTCGATTAACGACCCGGCGCTGGCGGCGCATGTCCGAGCATTCCGCAAATCCGCGCGAACAGATCCTGCACGCCCTGAAAATGCAGGGGGCACTTCAGTGTCGGGAGATCGCCGAAGCGATCGGCAGCAGCCTTTCGGCCGTCCGACCCCATCTCGACCGGCTCGCAGCTGAGCGACTGGTACGCGTGCAGGTGGTGCGCGGTGGGCCCGGACGCCCGCGCCACCAATTCGAGCTGACCAGCGCCGGGCATGCGAGATTCCCGCAGGGCTACGGGGAGTTTGCGAAAGACTTCGTGGAGGCCGCGCTGGCCTTCGGAGGGCCCGACCTCTTGAAGCGAATTCTGACGCACCACGAGGATAAGCAGTACCAACGCTTCGCGCCGCGCCTCTCAGGTTTGGACTTTCACGCGCGCGTGCAGGAACTACGGCAAATCATGGACGAGTGTGGCTTCATGCCACGGGTCGACCGAACCGAGGCCGGGTATGTGTTGTCGGCGCATCACTGTCCGATCTGGGACGTGGCCGCCACCTGCCGGGCGGGCTGTGACTCCGAGCTACGGTTGATCCGACGGCTCGTAGAAGCCGAGGTCACCCCACTTGAGGTCGGCCCGCGCGAGGGCTGCGCCTGCACCTACGCCATCCAGGAGCGGTCGGCGCTACCGCAGGCCTCACCCGTCACGACCTGAACGCGGCGCGAGCGGCGCATCCCGACGCCAATGGCGGCACCTCGCATCTATCTGGATCACGCGGCGACCACGCCGCTTGACCCGGTGGTGCGGGACGCCATCGTATCGACGCTGGAGCAGCTGCCAGGGAACCCCAGTTCGCTGTACGCGGAGGGCAGGGCCGCGCGGGATGCACTGGACGCGGCGCGCGCCGAGGTCGCCGACGTCCTGCTGGCCGATCCGGACGAGATCGTGTTCACGAGCGGTGGCAGCGAGGGCGCGGGTCTGGCGATTCGAGGCACGGCATTCGCGGCCGCGCGTGCCGGACGGCGGCACCTGGTTACGACGGCGGTGGAACATCACGCGGTGCTACATACGGTGCATTTGCTGGCGCAGCGACACGGGTTTGAAGCCACGATCGTTCCCGTGGACGCGGAGGGGCTCGTCGATCCCGAAGCGGTCGTGAACGCCGTTCGTCCAGACACCGCCCTGGTGAGCGTGATGTATGCCAACAACGAGATGGGTGCTATCCAGCCGGTTGCGGAAGTCGCGACGGCGCTGCGCGACCACCCGACGTTCGTCCACACCGACGCCGTGCAGGCGCCGGGCCAGCTGCCAATCGACATTCCCTCGCTGGGCGTGGACCTATTGAACATTGCGGCACACAAGTTCTACGGGCCCAAGGGTGCAGGCGCGTTGTTCGTGCGACGTGGCGCGCGGCTCAGCCCGCAGATCGTGGGCGGATCGCAGGAGCGCCATCGGCGCGCGGGCACCGAGAACGTGGCCTTTGCCGTGGGACTTGGCGTTGCGCTGGCCCGAGCGGAGGCCGAGCGTCCCAACGCCGCGGCGCACAATCTGCGGCTACGCGACCAGCTAATCGAGGGTATCGCCGCAATCCCCGACAGCCGCCTGAACGGACCGCAGTGTCTGCGGCTTCCGAACAACGTCAATGCCTGCTTCGCGGGCGTGGAGAGCGAAGCGCTGTTGCTGGGGCTGGACGCCGCCGGAATCGCGGCCTCCAGCGGGTCGGCCTGCACGTCGGCCTCACTCGAACCTTCGCACGTCTTGCTGGCCATGGGCATTCAGCCAGACCTGGCCGCAGGCAGCCTGCGGCTGACGACCGGACACGGAAATACGGAAGCCCAGATCGAGCGGACGCTGGAGGTGTTGCACGCGTTGGTGCCACAGGGGCGTCGCACGACCATCCATTCGAAGGGACATCAGGCTGCCAGAAACTCGTAGCTCGCGGCGTTTGATCACCTTCGTCGTAGAATCAGAAAACCGATTCCGGGCGGTAGAAGGGCCGTCGTGTCGGCAGAACTAATTGGGATCCTCAGCGTGGGCGTGACGTTGCTGATCGGGCTTGGTGGGCTGATTGTTGGGCTAAGTCTTCAGCTTCACAGCGAGTTGCGCAATGATCTGCGGCAGTTTCGCGAGGAAAACAGCCGACAGCACGGCGAGCTTGCCGCACGTATCGACGCCCTTAACGCCCGCGTCGACGGCCAGTCCGCGCCGTCGTAGCCAGGAACTGTGCATGACACGACAGATGTGGCGGGCGGCCGCCGGGTTGCGTAGGCTCGGGGTGCGGCGCGGGACGGACCGCGGCGCCTCTTGAACCCAAGGAATGCCGACGTGGCCACAGGCGACACCCTGACTCTGATGGACCTTCCGCTGGCTGATGCGCCGATTCTGACGGTGCGGCCTTCGGCCGCCGCTGAGTTCGACCGGATGCGTACCAAGCGAAACCGGCCGGACGCGGTGCTGCGGGTGCGTGTGATCGTGGACTCCGGCTGCGGCGACTTCCGCTACGCCATGGGCATCGAGCCCGGACCCCGCGAAGGGGACCAGAGCATCCCGGCTCACGGGGTCACGGTGATCGTCGATGCCGAGAGCGCCGTCTTGCTGCGCGGCTCCACGCTTGACTACAGCGACTCCCTGATGGACGGCGGATTCAAGGTGCTGAACCCTCGCGCCCAATCTGTCTGTGGCTGCGGTCAGTCGTTCAGCCTTACCGGACGCGAGATTACAAGCGAGCACGTGCGGGGCGGACTGGGAAGTTCCGGCGGCTCCTAGCCACAATCGCACCGTTCCTCCGGGGGCTAGAACGTCGCGGGGAAACGATCCAATTCGTTGAGGGTCAACGACATCAGCACGAGCTGCCTGGCGGTGTCGATTTCGCTCTGGAGTGATAATCCGCCTCGGCGCATACAATTCCAGTCGGTTCCACGCTGCCGAGCGCGGCCGCGACGAGTTTCGGACCTTCTCGCTCGGCACCGCTGCACTATTCGATCAGGACCACGACCGCGGAGGTTGGCGTGCTGTTAAAGCGCTTGCGACGTACGCAGCGCACGGAGGCGCCTGCCCCGCCGCTGGCTGCAGCGCCGGCGGAAGAGCCCACGCGTCGCCGATTTGCCACCGTGCGGCGCTGGCTGCGCCGCACCAGGCTGACCGACGCGGATTGGGATGAGCTTGAAGAGCTGCTCGTCGCTGCCGACCTTGGTCCCGTGCTGGCCATGGAGTTGCTGGACGAGTTGCGAGAAGCAGTTCGAGCGGACAGCACCTCCGACCCTGACGAAGCGCGGACTTTGCTGGCGGCGCGTCTACGTGAGGCGCTAGGGGGGCACGAAGCAGAATTCGCGAGCGGTCCCCAGCCGCAGGTGGTGATCGTCGTCGGCGTCAACGGGGCGGGCAAAACGACGTCAATCGCCAAGTTGGCGCATCTGCTGCAATCCAACGGTCACAACGTGCTGCTGGCAGCCGGGGATACGTTTCGCGCGGGGGCTATCGACCAACTGCAGATCTGGGGCGATCGTGTCGGCGTGCCGGTGATTGCCCACCAGCCGGGCGGTGACCCGGGGGCCGTGATCTACGACGCGCTGGACGCGGCCCAGGCACGCGGCGTGGATTACGTGATCGCCGATTCGGCCGGTCGCCAACACAACAACGTGAACCTGATGAACGAAGTGGGAAAGATGTGTAGAGTCGCCGAGCGCAAGGCGGCGGGGGCGCCGCACGAGGTGTTGCTTGTCCTGGACGCGCTGACCGGGCAGAACGGCCTGCACCAGGCCCAGGGGTTCCTGGAGACGGCCGGCGTGACAGGCATCGTGCTCACCAAGTTGGATAGTTCCGCCAAGGGCGGGGTGGCGTTTGCCGTCACACGGACGACGGGGCTTCCGATCAAGTTTGTTGGCGTGGGCGAGCGGCTGACCGATTTCGAGCCGTTCGACCCGGACCGGTTCGTAGAGGCGCTCCTGGCGCCGCAGCCCGGCGATGCCGGTGACGAGGTGAGAACGTGAAAGGCGTAATTCTGGCGGGCGGTACCGGGTCGCGTCTTGACCCAATTACGCGCGTTACCAACAAGCAGCTATTGCCGGTCTACGACAAGCCAATGATCTTCTACCCCATCGAGGCGATGGTGAATGCCGGGGTGACGGAGATCCTGATCGTCACGAGCGGGGCCAGTGCCGGCGACTTCCTGCGCCTGCTGGGGAATGGCGAGGCGCTGGGCGTCCGGCATTTGAGCTATACCTATCAGGACGGAGCCGGCGGTATCGCCGAGGCCATTTCGCTGGCGCGGCCATTTGTCGGCGACGATCGAATGGTCGTGATCCTTGGGGACAACGTGATCGGCGGCAACATTGTGGAGCCGGCCCGTCGGTTCGAGGCGCAGCCCCTGGGCGCCAAGGTGCTGCTGAAGGAGGTCGAGAATCCCAGCGCCTACGGGGTGGCGGAACTGGAGGGCGACCGGGTCGTGCGTTTCGTCGAGAAGCCCACGGATCCGCCGTCCAACCTCGCAGTGACCGGCATCTACTTCTACGACGCGCAAGCCTTTCGCCTGATCGAACAGCTCGAGCGCTCGGACCGCGGAGAGCTGGAAGTCACAGATCTGAACAACGCGTACCTGGAGCGTGGTCAGATGACCCATGACGTGTTGGACGGCTACTGGGCCGACTGTGGTGAGTCCATCGGCCACTACCTCGAGGCATGCAATCTGGTGGCAAAGCACGGGGCGAACCGGATCGCATAGCCGCTATGGCTTCATTGACTACGGCCGCACGGCGGGGCCGTGCCTGCTTGCCGTCCGTATCTGAGGCACGGGGCGGTTGGGCGGGAACGCCGTCTCATTTCCATCCCGATACAATGCTCGGGCGGCTGTTGCTGAGGACTGAACGATGCCCGACGACGACGACGAAATCAGTGTCCGTGTCAGATCCAGCGAACGGCGTGAGTGCGCCCTGTGCCATCAGGAGACCACCTGGAATTACTACGAATACCGTCGGTGGTTTGGGCTGCTGAAGTCTCGGTACTGGGCGTGCGGGCGCTGCGGCAAGCACGAAAGCCTGGCAACGCCCACGACCGAAGACTGACGGGATTCGCCGCGAGTAAACACGTCTGCAGGGGAGGCGGGTGATCGCCCGGCTGCGATCACGGCTGGGTTCGATTCCTCCCACCCTGGTCACGATTGTCTCGATCCTCTTTCTGAATAACGTCGCCGTGGCCGCGGCGCGGGCGCTGCTGCCCATATACGTGGAGCGCGACCTGGGAATGTCACCGGCGTTTACCAGCCTGCTGGTGTCGCTGGAGACCGTGATGGGCGGGCTGATCTCGGTCACCGCGGGGGCGCTGGCTGACCGACTGGGACACCGGCTGGTGTTGGTGATCGGGATTCTCGGGTTCTCGGCGGGGCTGCTGCAATACCTGACCGGCGTGCCCTGGCTGCTGGTCGCGCTGGCCGTGATCTTGGGACTGGCGCACGGCATGCGTTCGACCTCTGGTCAAAGCTACCTGCTGACAGCCTCCAGCCGTCAGTCGGTTGGGGTAGCCACGGCCGCCTACTTTCTGGGCGGGACAATCGGGATGTCCGCCAGTTCCGCCGTGGCGGGGCCGGTGGTTGAACGCTTTGGCTTCGCCGCTTACGCCCTCGTGGGGCTGGGACTGAATCTCGTACCGGCCGCCGTCACGCTGCGCTACCTGCGCGACGTGCGGCCCAAGCGCCCTGTTGGCAGCATCGACGAGGGGACGTGGAGTGTCCTGATGCGGCGCGAAGTGTGGCTGATGGGTGGGCTGCGATTCGTATCCACCGCCTTCTGGGGAGTATGGAGCCTGGCAATGCCGCTGCTGATGTTCCGCGCGACGGCGAGCGTCCTGCCGCCGGCCCTGCTCTACGGAACCGTGGGGATGAGTCTGGCAGCCGTCAGCCAGTTTCTGATCGGCCATTGGTCCGATCGGGGCGGACGGACCGTTCCGGTTTACGTGGTCCTAGGCCTGCAATTCGTGCTGGCCCTCGTGGCCGCGCTGGCCTGGAGGTCAATCCCGGTACTGATGGTTACCGGGATCGCCGGCGTGGTGACCGGCTGGACGATGTCCGTACTAGTCCTCGGCGTCGTGCGTGACCGCACGGCCCCGCTCGAACGAGGGCGTGTTGTCGGCTTCGTCCATGCGCTTTGGAGCTTCGGAATCCTGGCAGGCACGGTTATCGCAGGGACGCTGATCGATGTCGACCCAGGGCTGCCGCTGGCGATTGGGGCCCTGGCAAACCTCGCCGCACTGGCTATCGCAGCAGTCTTATTTCACGGAGGACGCCTGCCGGCGCCGGACGCGAGCTGAACGCAACTAGACTGACGTGCCTCCGCACTAAGAGTGTCCTGGCATGACCTCGCCGCACGCCCGCCGGCCGATTGTGGCCGCGAACTGGAAAATGAACACGGGGCCCGACGACGGTGCCGAGCTAGCTCGCTCTGTTGCGGCCCAAGACTTGCCGTTCGCGCAGGTGGATGTGGTGTTGTGTCCACCCGCCACCGGGCTCGCGGCCGTCGCGGCAGCCGTACAGGGCACTCCCGTGGCCGTCGGCGCCCAGCACGTCTTTTGGGAAGAGAGTGGCGCATACACCGGAGAGATCTCAGTACCCATGCTGGCAGGCCTGGCGACCTACGCTATTGCCGGCCACTCCGAGCGCAGGCAGCTGTTCGGGGAAACCGACTTGGACGTGCAGCGCAAGACGCTGGCCATTCTGTCCGGCGGCCTGACGCCGATCGTGGCTGTGGGCGAGTCGCTGGATCAGCGTGACGCCGGGGAGACGCTGGAAGTCTTGCGCTCCCAGGTGACACAGGTCTTTGAGGCGCTGACAGGGGATCAGACGGCAGCCAGCGTGATCGCCTATGAACCCGTCTGGGCCATTGGCACCGGTCGCAACGCCACGCCCGAGCAGGCACAGGAAGCCATCGGCTGGATTCGCGATACCGTGGCGGCGACCCACGGTCAGCCGGCCGCGAATCAGATCCGTATTCAATACGGGGGCAGCGTCTCACCGGACAACTGTGACGAGCTGCTCAGTCGCGACGGAGTCGATGGAGCCCTGGTGGGCGGCGCGAGCCTGGACGCCGGTGCGTTTGCGGCAATCGTGCGCGCGGCAGTGCCGTGACGTCTGCCTGCCCAGTTGCCCGAAGCCCTTGGCCCGGCAGCCGTCAGATCAGGATTGGGTTAGACCACGCGACTCGGCCAGCCGCATCCTCCACTTCAACGCGGACGTACACCTCGGTGCCGCGACGCTCATGGACGGCGGCCGTCAGCGGCTCGGCCCCGGCGAGATGACTTGAACCGCGGGAACGTGCAGCAATGAAGCTGATGCGCGCCGCGGGCGACGTGCTCACCCGAACTTCATCGTCGTCGACCTGAAGGTCAATGATCTCCGGTCCCATTGTTGAGTAGAAAAGCCCGCGCCGCATGGCGTCGACAAGTCCGGCAGGCGTGAAGTCCTCGGTCCGGACCATCACCCAACCACGGCCCTCGGCGCCGTGCTTCCAATGCACGTCGTCCGTCGCGAAACCCCAGGTCAAGCCGGCCTGGAGCAGGTATTCGTCCCAGGTGACGCCGGAAAAACCCTTGGCGCGGGTGACGTCGGTGACGGAATTGAAGACCTCCATCCCAACGAATCCGTCAATCTCCAGCATGTCGTGGGCGGACTGTCCCAGCCAGTACGGATGCGCCATCACGGCAATGCCGCCGCCCGCGTTCACCAGGTCGATGGCCTTTTGCGGACCCCACGACTCGCTGGAGCGCTCGAAGCCGCTCACGCCCGTGGCCAGGATGTGATAACGCTCGCCAGTGTATGGATCCGGGCCGTGCATCTCGATACCGGGAATCGTCACGAACCCCGGCTGGGCGTAGGCCGTCGTGTCGGAGACGACGTGGTGATCCGACAGCGCCATGAAGTCGTAGCCGGCGTCGCGGTACCAGGCCACGGCGTCCGCTGGCGACTTGGCCCCGTCGGAGTTGGTCGAGTGGGCGTGCAAATTGCCGCGGTACCAGCGGCCCTGAGTCAGAAACGGGTTGCCATCGCTTGCATTCGCGGTCATCTCCGACTCCTCATCGCACGGCGGCTCAGGCTATATGAGTGCATTATCGGTTCTACGCCGGAGCAACGGCTACCGCCGGCACGCGAAGTTAATCAGCCGGACATCCCGAAGCGGCCGGCGTTAAGGCCTCGGGGGTGGGGCCGACTATGATCAGCGCTTCACGAGGCACCGCCGGGAGGAGGCACCAAATGCCGACGAATGGTCGACACGTGTCGGTCTGCATCCCGGCCAAGGACGAAGCCGAGACGATCGAGGAGATCATCACGGGCTGCCGACCGCACGCCGACCACCTGTTCGTGGTGGACGGTCACTCCAGCGACGCCACGCGTGACATTGCCTCAGCGCTCGATGTGCCGGTCTACCTGGACGCCGGGCACGGCAAGGGCTGCGCGGTGCGGGAAGCGATTGCTCGGGCGGAGGGCGACATCCTGGTGACCATCGACGCCGACATGTCGTTCGACCCCGAGGACATTCCGGCTCTGGTGGCGCCGGTAGCGAGCGGCGAGGCCGACTACGCCACCGGTTCGCGGATGCGCGGCGGCAGCGATGAACTGCACGGCGACTTCGACAAGTTCCTGCGGATGATGGGACAGGACATCATCACCCTGGGCATCAACTACCGCTTCGGGGTTCGGCTGACCGATTCGCAGAGCGGGTTCCGAGCGTTCGATCTGGCGGCCGCCAGGTCAATCACGCTCCAGGAAGACATCACGACCACCGAGCAGGAAATGATCATCAAGTTCCTGCGTAAGGGCTACCGGGTCGCCGAGGTCCCTACGCACGAATACGCCAGCCGGCGCGAGCGGTCGCACATCTCCCTGCGGCGACACGGCGCGCGCTACGTCTATAGCTGGCTGCGGTACATGTTTTTCTAGCCGCAAGACTCACGCATCCGCAGCAGATTCCAGTCGCGCCGCTATCCGCCCCACATACGGCGCGGTGGCCCTTGCGGCATGGCCTGGCTTACTTCGACCTGGTCCTTGCCGGGAAACCCGGTGGTGTAGAGCTTGTAATACAGCTCGCGCTGGGCCAGCAGGTCGGCGTGGGTCCCGCGCTCGACGATTTCGCCGTCCTGGAATACCAGGATCAGATCCGCGCCGCGCACCGTGGCCAGACGATGGGCGATGACAAACGATGTGCGTCCACGCATCAAGTGCTCCAGGCCGTCCTGGATCGTGCGTTCGGTGCGCGCGTCCACGCTTGACGTCGCTTCGTCCAGGATCAGGATGCGTGGATCGGCCAGCAGGGCTCGGGCAAAGCAGATGAGCTGACGCTGGCCCACCGAGAGGCGGGCGCCGCGCTCCCGCACATCGGTTGCATAGCCGTTAGGCAGCTCTTGAATGAACTCGTGGGCACCGACAGCCGTGGCCGCGTCAACGACGTCTTGCTCGGATGCCTCCGGCCGTCCAAACACGATGTTCTGGTAGATGCTGCCGGAGAACAGAAAGCTGTCCTGGGGGACGATGCCAAGCTGGCTGCGCAAGGAACGTTGCGTCACCGACCGGATGGGATGGCCGTCGATGCGGACCTCGCCGACATCGGCGTCGTAGAAGCGGGCCAGCAGATTGATCGTGGTCGTCTTGCCGGCGCCGGTTGGACCCACCAGGGCCACGCGCTGGCCCGGTTCGGCGGCAAAGGACACGTCACGCAATACGTCGGTGCCGTCATAGGCAAAGGTCACGTTGTCGAAGTCCACACGGCCGGTGATGGGTGGGAGTTCGGCCGCCGATGGTGAATCGCTGATCTCTTCCGGCTCGTCCAACAGCTCAAATATCTTCTCGCCGGCCGCCATCGTGGATTGCAACTGGTTGTAGAAGCGCGTGAGCTGCTGGATGGGCTGGAAGAAGCGCGCCACCAGCGCAATGAAGGCCACTAAAGTTCCGGTACTCGTTTCGCCGCCGACGACCAGCGACCCGCCAACCACAATGACCAGGGCCGTGGCGATTGCCGAAATGGTGTCAATGACCGGGATGAATCCGGACACAATGGCCCCAGCCCGCACGCTGGCGGCCACATTGGCCTGGTTGGTGGCCTGAAACCGCGTGGCATTGGTGCGCTCGCGCCCGAACGACTGGGTGACACGAACGCCATCGATGCTTTCCTGCAGGTTGGCGTAGACATCGCCCACCGTGCTCCGAACATCACGAAACGCGTTGCGCGCCTTCGCGCTAAAGACCCGGCTCGCGCCCCACATCACCGGCAGCATGATCAGTGTGACCAGCGCCAACTTGGCGTCCAGGACAAACATCATGATCACGATGATCAGCAGGATGAAGACGTCGGTGACCAGGGAGACCACGCCCATCGTCACGAATTCGCTAATCACGTCCACGTCGTTGGTTACCCGCGACATGACAGCGCCCAGCGGGTGTCGGGTGAAGTACGACAGCGACAGCCGGTTCAGCTTGGCAAACAGGTCGTTGCGCAGCCGCAGCAAGCTCGCCTGCCCAATCGTGGCTGAAATGCGGACCTGCAGGTAGGTGCCCGCCCACATCAAGAACAACGTGACCAGGTAGACGGCACCGATGGTGCTCAGCGCGTCAAAGTCACCCTTCGCGATGCCCTCGTCGATCCCAAGCTTCAGAAGCAGCGGGCCGGCAACATTGGCGCCGGATCCAATGGACACGAGCACGACGGCCATAGCGATCATGCGCTTGTGAGGCGCCAGGTAGGCCAGCAACCGTCGGGTGATACGGGGGTTGTAGGCCGCGGCGTCGCCTTCAAAGCGACCCATCGACATCCGGCCGCCACCCATCATGATGACGGGTTCCCGACGGAGCTCAGGCTGGCGCCGGCGCTGGCGGCTTCGCGACGCAGGCGCTCGGCCTCGGCTTCCTGGGCCTCCCACATCTCGCGGTACAGGCCGTCGGTTTCGATCAGGTCCTCGTGGCGTCCACGCTGCTCAATGGCGCCGTGGTCCAGCACGATGATCTCGGCCACATGGCGCACGCTGCGGATACGTTGGCTGATGATCAGCGTGGTCCGGCCCTGCTGGGCCGTGCGCAATGCGTCCTGAATCGCGCGTTCCGTCCAGGTGTCGACGCTGGAGGTCGACTCATCCAGGATGAGGATGCGCGGGTCCAGCACCAGCGCGCGGGCGATCGCGACGCGCTGCTTCTGGCCGCCGGAGAGCGTGACGCCGCGCTCGCCAACCACGGTCTCGTAGCCGTTGGGCAGCGTCTCGATGAACCCGTGTATCTGGGCCAGCCGGGCTGCCGTCACGACTTGCTCGCGGGTCGCATCGGGTCGGCCGTAGGCAATGTTGGCGCGGATGGTGTCGGCGAATACGAAGGGCTCCTGGTGGACGATGCCGATCTGTGCACGCAGGGAGTCAATGGTCAGGTCGCGCACGTCAATGCCGTCCACCAAGACCCGGCCGTCGTTGGCGTCATAAAACCGTGGCAATAGGTTGATGATGGAGCTCTTGCCCGAGCCCGTGCCGCCGACGATGCCGAGGGCCTGACCGGGCGCGATCTCGAAATTGATGTTGTTGAGCACGGAATAGTGCTCGTGCTGAAAGCCAACGCCCTCGAACCTCACGCGGCCCTCGGCCTTCGTAAGCGCCTCGGCATGGGGTGATTCCAACACGTCGGAACGCTCGTCCAGGATGTCGAAAATGCGCTCACCGGACGCGACGGCGCGGGCGAAGCTGTTGATCGTCATGCCAAGCATGCGCACCGGCATCATCAGCAACAGCAGGTAGGTGTTGAATTCCACCAGCTGGCCGAGCGTGATTTGGTCTTCAATCACCTTCCAGCCGCCAAACCACAGCACAGCGACCTGCCCGGCGCCCAGGATGGCGTTGAACAGTGGTGCGCGCATGGCGAACATGCGCATTACCGTGACCGTACGGTCATTGAGTAGGGCGTTGACGGGCGCAAAGCGCTGGGCTTCGGCGTCTTCCTGGGCAAACGCGCGCACCACGCGCGCTCCAGCCAGGTTCTCCTGCACCACGACATTCACATCCGCCCAGGCTTCTTGGACCATCTGAAACAGTGGTCGGATGCGCTTGGCGAACGACAACGCGATGCTGACCAGCACGGGGACGATGACCAGGGAGAGCAGCGCAAGCTGCCAGTCGGTGATGAACAGCACCACGGCTACGCCGCAGGTAACCAGAAGGATTTGCACGATCTGAAAGATGCCCATGGACGCAAAGCGGCGGACGCGTTCGACGTCGCTGGTCGTCCGTGACATCAACTCGCCCGTGCGAGTCTGGTCGTGGAAGCGAAACGAGAGGCTTTGGATGTGCATATAGAGTTGATTCCGGATGGCAAATACCACTCGTTGGCTCAGCACCTCGGCCATAAACTGCCGGCCGAACTGCGAGAGTCCCTTGAAGGCCGTGAACGCCACCACTAGGCCGGCGGCGATATAGAGCACGTTCTGCGCGCCATCCGCCAGGCCATCGTCAATGGCCTGCCCCAGAAACTGCGGAATAGCCAGGTCGGCCACCGTGCCAACCAGTGTGACCGCCAGTGTTCCCAGGCTCAGGCGCCAATGCGGCAGGGCATAGCGGATCAGGCGGGCCAGGATCGTCGTGCTACGCATGGACGGCCCTTCGTCGAGACCCGAAGTAGCCAGCCTCGCGCTTGGAACTAATGGCGGCGTTGAGACGGGCCAGGACATCGGCAATGTCCGAAGCCTCAGCTTCGCTGAGATCGTCGAGGGCGCCCTGCAGGTACCGCACGAATGCCTTTTCGTAGGCCTCCAGCCGCGCAAGCCCCGCGGGCGTGGGGTCTATCAATAGGTGGCGTCGGTCAGCAGAATCCTCGGTCCGCGTAGCCAGGCCTGCCACAACCAGCTGGTCAACGGTCTGCGACATGGTCTGACTACTGAGCAGCTGCCAGTCCGCCAGCTGCTTCATACGCCGAGGAGCCCGGCGACGCAGCGCGCGAAGCGTTCGGTATTCGGGCTGAGTAAGAGCCAGGCTGTCCTCGCGGGATTTGGCGAAACGCTGGGCGATGCGCGTGAGGCGAGCGCCCAGCACAGCCAGTTCGGCTGCAGCCTCGGCGTCAGCCCCGCTCAATTCGTCAGGTGCTCGAACGTTCTCATAGCAAGATCATACGGGCGACGTATGAATGTGGCAAGCTGTCGTCTGCATGTCCCAACGCGGCGCCGGTCTGAGATCGCTAGTGTGGCGGTCCGTCGTGCCAGCGGCGGGCGAATTGGTCCAGCCGGGCCTGCACGGCGCCAAAGACTGTCTCCGCGGGAAAGCGGCCCACGCTGTCCGGGGCGCCGGCAGCGCGACCGGTCAGGAGTTCCACGGCCGCGGATACGTCCTCGGCGGCGTAGATGTGAAACGTGCCTTCCTCGACGGCGCCCGTGACGTCCCAACGCAACGTCAGATTCCGCATGTTGCTGGCCGGGATCAGTACCCCCTGCTGTCCCGTGAGCCCCTGCCGGACGCACAGGTCGTAGAAGCCTTCGATCTTCTGCGACACGCCTCCCACAGCCTGTACGCGCCCGTGCTGGTTGACCGACCCGGTAACTGCCAGGCCCTGCAGCAGCGGGTAGTCCGAGAGCGCCGAGAGCAGCGCCAGCAGCTCTGCCAGCGAGGCGCTGTCGCCCTCCACGCCCCAGTAGGACTGTTCGAACGCGATGCTGGCGCTCATGGTCAGCGGACCGTT
>JAPOXI010000040.1 GCA_026707185.1 Chloroflexota bacterium | reverse complement strand
CCACCCGCAGCATCGTCGAAGGCCTGACCTACGACGACGTGCTCCTCGTCCCCGGGCGTTCCGACGTGCTCCCCACTCAGGTTGACACGCGCACCCGCATCACGCCCCGCCTTGCCCTCAATGTGCCCCTCGTCTCCTCCGCCATGGACACCGTCACCGAGGCCACTATGGCCGTTGCCATGGCCCGCGCCGGCGGCATTGGCGTCATTCATCGCAACCTCTCCATCGACGACCAGGTCGGCGAAATCGACAAGGTCAAGCGCTCCCAGTCCGGAATGATTGTCGACCCCGTCACCCTGCCCCCCACCGCCACCCTCGCCGAAGCCAACGCCGTCATGGCCCGCTATCGCATCTCTGGCGTGCCAATAACTGACGAAGACGGGCGCCTCGTCGGCATCCTCACCAACCGCGACATGCGATTCACCCACGATCAGGCCCACACCGTCGCCGACCTAATGACGAGCAAGAACCTCGTCACCGCCCCCGTCGGCACCACCCTCCGGCAGGCCCAGCACCGCCTTCACGAACACCGTATCGAAAAGCTCCCCGTCGTCGATTCTCAGGGCATCCTCCGCGGCCTCATTACCGTCAAGGACATCGCCAAGCGACAGCAATTCCCCAACGCCGTCTATGACGACAAGGGCCGCCTCGTGGTCGCCGCCGCCGTCGGCGTCCAGGAGGAAGCGTTTGAGCGCGCCCGTGAACTGACCGACGCCGGCGTCGACGCCCTTGTGGTCGACTCCGCCCACGGCCACCACTCGGCCGTGCTGGACATGGTCAGCCGCGTCAAGGACAACCTCGATATCGAAGTCATCGCCGGCAACGTCGTCACCGCCGCCGGCGCCAGCGACCTCATCCAGGCCGGCGCGGACGCCATCAAGGTCGGCGTGGGACCCGCCGCCATTTGCACCACCCGCATCGTGGCGGGCGTCGGCGTGCCCCAGCTCACTGCCATCCTCGACTGTGCCGATCCCTGCGCCGAACACGGCGTTCAACTTGTCGCCGACGGCGGCATCCGCTACTCCGGCGACGTTGCCAAGGCCATCGCCGCCGGCGCCTCCGCCGTCATGATCGGCAACCTGCTGGCCGGTACCGACGCCAGCCCCGGCGAAATCGTCTACCGCCAGGGCGAACGCTTCAAGGAATACCGCGGCATGGGTTCCATCGGCGCGATGGTCGACCGGCGCGTCGCCACCCGCGATCGCTACGGCCAGCACGAAGTCGAGGACGCCGCCAAGCTCGTCGCCGAAGGCGTCGAAGCCCAGACGCCCTACCGCGGCCCGACCGCCGGACTGATCGATCAGCTTGTGGGCGGCCTGTGTTCATCCATGGGCTACGTTGGCGCCCCCGACATCCACGCCATGCAAACCCGCGCCCGCTTCGTCCGCGTCACCAACGCCGGCGCCGACGAAAGCCACCCCCACGACGTCGTCCTCGTCAAGGAATCCCCCAACTACCAACACCGCCCCCGCTAGCTTCTCGGTGTAGGCAATCGACGGGCCGCTCGTGGCGCCTCGATTTCCAACATCGAAAGGTCAAGGCGCTTCGACGCATGGTCAATGTCCAAACCCACGACGTCACCACTAGCATCAAGGTCCACGTTCAGCCCATCCATCGCCTCGCGTGTTTCGCCCCCCGGCCCGTCCTTGAACTCAAGGTAGAGGCTATCGGTCTCCGGGTAATAGTGAAGTCTCATCGGCGGTGACACCCATACGGCTCAACGGCGGGCGCTCAGAAGCCAGTCACGCGATCCCGCCAGCTCCGGGCCATCTGCCACGACTTCAGCCGCACGCTCGGCAACCGCTTGAGCTGCTGATTCCGCGGATCCACCTCGATCCCCACTGATTCCAGCGCCGTCACGCCCAGCAGCGGCTCCGTGTCCTCGTCGCCGATCACGATCGACGATCCCACCACCTCGCCCATGTACTCGATGTCACCGGTCGTGATGTCCATGCGCACCTCCCGACCGTCGGCCAGCGCATAGATCCGCTGCCCTTTGGGCCCTAGCCCTATGGCTTCCAGGCAAGTCCTCGGAACCAGGGAGTCGATAGCCCCGGTGTCCACCAGGAACAACCCTTCCCAGCTTCGTTCCGGCTCGGCTGGATTCCGTACCACGGCGGTCACGTACGTAACGCCCACGGCGTCTGCACTCCTTGCGAGTCGAGGGCCTCGGAACGTGTTCCGACGCCGCCTCGATTCCGACACAGTGGGTACGAGCCGCCCGAATCTCGGCTCCTGCATCCGCCCCGCAATCCCGAAACCTTCGCCCCCCAAAGCCTACTCCAGACCGCCCACACCCTGAACCACCCGCTGCCCACCAACGTCGCCCCCCCGTTTCACTAACCACTGCTTGTACGATTCCGTCGCGGCCACAGGCAGCGTCCCGCAAATAGGAGCCCCTCATGTTCGTCATCATCGCCCCCATCCAGATCAAGGACGGCTACAAGGAGCGTTTCATTGAAGAAATGATCGGTGACGCTCGCGGCTCCGTGAACGACGAGCCCGGCTGCCTCCAGTTCGACGTCATCCAGGACGCCAGCGACCCTAATCGAATCTGGCTGTACGAGATCTACGTCGACGAGGACGCCTTCAAGGCCCACACGCAGGCCCCCCACTTCATCAAGTGGCGCGACGCCACCGCCGACTGGACCGAGGACGCCGGCCTCCAGGGCGCCGGCCTCGGCGCCAGCAACATCTGGCCTCCCGACGACGAGTGGAAGTGATTCGGGATAGCGCGAGCCCGCGCGAAATGGTCACCCAGTGGAGATTGACAATATGACCCCAATCGGCTGGATCCGCGAAACCCTGGCCGACCACCAGGAACGGCAAGAGGAAAAGCGCCAAGCCCGCGAGCAGGAAAGACAGCGAAAGCTGGCTATCCAAGAGCGCCGGCGCGAAGCGGAGCAACGCGCCCTGCGCCTCGAACGCCAGCGCCGCGACAACATCATTTCAATCCTGGACGACAACAAACTCCCTGACGTCGACTGGTCCCAATACCAGCCCCTCCCGTTCAAATTCCTCAAGAGCGAGTACCTGCTCTATGTATTTCGGAACGTCGGCTACGCCGAGCAGCGCATTAAGCGCGAAATCGTCGGCCGCTCCGCCGGCACCAGCGTCCGCGTCGCCCGTGGCGTCTCGATCCGCGTCGGCCAATCCCGCGGCACTCCCGTCGAACGCGACGAAGTCGTCGACCGTGGTGTCGGCACCATGGCCATCACCACCAAGCACGTCTACTTCGGCGGCGAACGCACCTTTCGCATCCGCTTCAGTCGCATCGTCTCGGTACAAGCCATGCGAAACGCCGTCGAAGTCACCCGCGACCGCGCCAGCGGCCTTTCCGAGTACTTCCTCCTCGATCCCTCCGACATCCACTTCGCCGCCAACCTCATGCTCAACATCCCCGCCCTCGAACTTCCCCGCCGCCCTGAAACCCACGACCCCAACGACTACCATCTACTCCTCATGGACGTGGACGCCGACTAACCGGTCGCGTTCGTCGATCTCGTGTGGCATCTGACTTCAGGGTGAGCAGCATCCGCGCTTGCCGCGCCAGTCGAGCCAGCCAGAGGATCTACGTTTGGCGCGCCCGAGCTCGCGCCAGCCGAGGCGTGCACAATCCGCAGATCCGCGCGAACATCGACCCATGACCCTGATCCTCGGCATCGACACCGGCGGCACCCACACCGACGCCGTGGCGATTGACCCCGCCACCGGCGCCGTCGTCGCGTGGCACAAAACCCCCACCACCCACGCCAACCTCGCCACCGGCATTTCCGCCACCATTGATGGCCTACAGGGAGTCGCTCCCAGCCAGATCGGCCTCGTCACCCTCTCCACCACCCTCGCCACCAACGCCGCCATCGAAGGCCTCGGCGGCCGCGTCTGCGCCCTCCTCATCGGCTACGACGAGTCCATGCTCCGCCGCTACGGCCTCACTCACCGCATTCACGCCGCAGCCCTTGAGTTCATCCCCGGCCGCCACGACGTCTTCGGCGAGGAGCGCTCTCCTCTCGACGAAGACGCCCTCCGCCGCGCCGTCGAACGCCAGTGCGACCACGTCGACGCCTTCGCCATCTCCAGTTACCTCTCCGTCCGCAATCCTGAGCACGAACTCCACGCCGCCGAAATCGTCGCCGACCTCACCGACCACCCCGTTGTCAGCGGCGGAACCATCGGACGCTCACTCGATTCAATACGCCGCGCCACCACCGCCGTCCTCAACGCTCGCCTCATCCCCCACGTCGAACGCTTGCTCGCGGCCATCGATCGCAGCGTCGCCCAAACCGGCATCGCCGCCCCCATCACCGTCGTCCGCGGCGACGGCGCCGTTATGCCCCTGGCCCATGCCACGGCCCGCCCCGTCGAAACCCTCCTCTCGGGCCCTGCCGCCAGCGCCGTCGGCGCCCACCGGCTCACCGGCCGCGATGCCGCCCTTGTGGTCGACATGGGAGGAACCACCACCGACGTCGCCCTGCTGCGCGACGGCCGGCCCAAGGTCAGCGACCAGGGCGCCGCGATTGGCGCCTGGCGCACCGCCGTCCGCGCCGCCGACGTTCGCTCGTTCGGCATCGGCGGCGACAGCCGCATCCTCGCTGACCCCCTGGACCTCAGCGTCGGGCCGCAACGAGTCCAACCCCTATCCGTTGCCGCGGCCGCTGACCCCTCAGTCGCCGACGCCCTCGCCCGCATCGACAACGGCAACCTCACCCATCGCCTCGTCCCGGTCTGGGAATTCCTCACCGTCAACGGCGCCGCCGGCACCCCTCCGCACTCCGCCGCCGAGCAGGACATCTGCGGTGCGCTCCGTCAAGGCCCCCTTGACGTGACCACGCTCGCCAAGCGCGTCGGACTTGCCGACGCCCGTCTGCTCAACCTCCGCTCCCTCATCGCCCGCGGCCTCATCCGCCGCATCGGCCTCACCCCCACCGACATCCTCCACGCCCGTGGAGAGTTCCAGGACTTTGACGTCGACTCCGCGGTTCGCGCCTGCCGCGTGGCCGCCCGCGAGAGCCGGATCGGCCTTGACAGCTTTCTCGCTCGAACCCACGAGCTTGTGGTTCACCACCTCGGCGACGGGATCCTGCGCCGAGCGATCGGTGAGTTTGATCACCGCGCCGCCGAGTCCGAGGAGCGGCTCGGTCGATTCCTTCTCGACCGCTCACTCTCGCGCTCCCACCGTCGCGACCCGCTGGATGTGCGACTGGAGATCACCGACCCGATCGTGGCCCTTGGCGCACCGGCCAGGGCCTGGCTACCCAAAGTGGCTGAGCGTCTCCACGCCGAGTGCCAGGTGCCCGAGCTTGCCAGCGTGGCCAGCGCTGTTGGCGCGGCCGCCAGCCAGGTCATCGAGCAGGTCGAGTTTCTTCTGCGGCCCCTCTATGCGCGCTCCGGCGTCACCGGCTATGTCGTTCACGGTCCAACCGAGCGCCGCCGCTTCGCCTCTATCGCGGCTGCTCGTAGCTACATCGAACAGGCCGGTCCGGACCTGGCGAAGTCCCGCGCGCTTGGCGCCGGCGTCACCCGGCCACGGGTCACTCTCGACGAGCACAGCTGGGACGCCGCCAGCGAAGATCCGGACGAAGACGGTTACCTCATGGAAACACGATTCACTTTCACCGGCATCGGTCGGCCGGACGGCTCGCCGTGCCCTCCCTTATAATTCGTCAGACTCCCCAGGTGGCGCGCACGCTTGCTTCCGCATGCGGCTCGACCGCCACGACACGAAGGCGACCGACGTGGCAAAGAAGTTCCTGACCGAGGAAGGCCGCACACGCCTGATGGCCGAACTGGACGACCTGAAAACCGTTCAGCGGCCCGGCATCATCAAGCGCATTCACGAGGCCAAGGAGTTCGGCGAGCTCAACGAGGGCAACGAGTCCGACGAGGTTCGCAACGAGCAAGCCTTCATCGAAGGTCGGATCATGATGCTCGAACGGCTGCTCCGGGACGCCGAGGTTGTCAGCGTGCACTCCGGCGACACCGTCAACATCGGCTCCACCGTGCGTGTGCGGTCGGGCAGCGCCGAGCGCGAATACACGATCGTCGGCACCGACGAAATCGACCTGTTGGATGGCAAGATTTCAAACGAATCTCCGTTGGGCGAGGCTCTCGTCGGACGCAGAATCGGTGAATCGGTATCCGTCACGACGCCACGCGGCATGAACATGCACGAGATTCTGGAGATCAGCTGAGCGACGACACGGGCGCCGAGCCTACCGCTACGGCGGCAAGCGACCGGCTGTTCGAGACACGGCGCGCAAAGCTCGACCGGATTCAGGCACTCCAGGGCACCGCCTACCCCGCCAGATCGCCACGCACCCACAGCGCCGCCGATGCCATCGACCTGGTGGACAACGATCCGGCGGTTGATGTGGATGTGGCAGGCCGACTGCTCAGCCTCCGCCGCATGGGCCGAACGTCTTTTGCGAACCTCCGTGACGGCTCAGGCGCAGTCCAACTGTTCCTCAATCAGCAAGCCCTCGGTAAGAACGCGTATCGCGGCGCGCTCGATGTGTTGGACGTGGGAGACTTCGTCTCGGCTGGCGGACCGCTCTTTCGCACGCGAACCGGCGAACCGAGCGTCAGAGTCGAGCGTCTACAGGTGGCGGCCAAAGCCCTGCGGCCACTCCCGGAGAAGTGGCACGGCTTGCAAGACCCGGAGCTTCGATTCCGGCAGCGCTATCTGGACATCCTTACGAATGACGGCGTTCGGCGCCGCTTTGAATCAAGAACAGCGATCGTGTCGGCCCTACGGCGCGTCCTCGACGACCATGGGTTTCTTGAGGTCGAGACGCCAGTCCTCCAGCCGGTCTACGGCGGTGGGGCCGCAGTGCCATTCGTGACCTCGTATGCCGCGTTGAATCGCGACTACTTCCTTCGTATCGCCGACGAGCTCTACCTCAAGCGCCTGCTAGTCGCCGGGTACGAACGCGTTTATGAGATCTGCAAGAACTTCCGCAATGAGGGCATCGACAGTTCGCACTGCCCGGAGTTCACGATGCTTGAGTGTTACCAGGCCTTTGCGGACCTTGCTGAAATGCGCAAGCTCGCTCAGAGTCTGGTCGCAGCCGCCGCAGCGTCCGTGCACGGGTGTACACGGGTGCAATTCGACGACGGCGCCCTTGACTTCACGCCACCGTGGCGTCGCCTGACCTATCGCGAGGCTTTGCTGGCAGGCGCGGGAGTCGATCTCGAAGACGACGGTAGCGATTCAGCGCTCCGCGAGGCCGCTAAAGCAAACGGGGTTGCAGTCGAGCCGTCGTGGCCGCGCACGAAGCTTTTGGATGAACTCATGAAGACGCTCGTTGAGCCGTCGCTGGTCGAGCCAACGTTCCTGGAGCGATATCCGGCCGAGACCTCGCCGTTGGCCAAGCGTTGTCCCGACGACCCGCGCTACATCGAACGCTTTGAAGTGTTCGTAAACGGAATGGAGCTGGCCAACGCATACACCGAGCTCAACGATCCGATTGAACAGCGCGCCCGAATGGAAGAGCAGGCCTCGGCGCGGCACGGGGCCGACGCGACGCCGGTCGACGAGGACTTCCTACTCGCGCTCGAACACGGCATGCCCCCCGCCGGCGGACTGGGTCTGGGCGTGGACCGGCTCGTCATGGCCCTGTCGGGCACGAGCAACATCCGGGAAGTCATCCTTTTTCCGCAACTTCGCGACCGTTCGTAGAATTAAGACCACCTGCGCTCCGCGCTGAATGCGGCGCGCCCACACGGCCCTGGCGATCTAATGCTGCCGCTCAGATTCATCCGCGAGCACGAGGCGATGGTGCGCGAACGCTTGTCTGCGCGCGGCGGGGACATACCGCTGGATGCACTGCTCGAACTGGACAGCCGGCGTCGCCAATTGCTCACCAAAGTCGAAGGTCTTCGGGCCGCGCGCAAGAAGGTCTCCCGTGGCATCGGAAACGCGTCCGGAGCTGATCGCGAGGCTCTCATCGCAAGGACTCGCCAACTTACGTCAGAGCTTGGCGACCAGGCACCCGAACTGGACCGGACTCAGAAAAAGGTCGATCGGTTGCTGCTCGAGATTCCCATGCTCCCCCACGCCTCGGCGCCAGTAGGCGACGCGGATCACCCTGGCCAGGTGCACTATTGCAGCGGTACTCCAGATCCGGATTGCCGAACGCCGCCCCACGACGAGATTGGCAGGGACCTCGGCATTCTTGACTTCTCCCGGGCGTCTAAGGTGGCCGGATCCGGATTTTGGATCTTTCGCGGCGCTGGGGCGCGCCTCCAGCGCGCCCTCATCCAGTGGATGCTCGACTTCCAGGTTCAGGAGCACGGCTACCACGAGTTGTACCTGCCGGCACTCGTCACCAACACCGCGATGACCAATGCGGCCAAGCTGCCCAAGTTTGCCGGAGACTCCTACGCGGTTGACAACCAACGGCTGTGGCTAAGTCCCACCGCCGAAGTCGCGCTGTCCGAATACCACGCGGATGAAACGCTCGACGCGGCTATGCTCCCCGCCAAGTACGTGGCATACGCTGCGGCATTCAGACGTGAGGCCGGTGCCGCCGGCGTCGAAACGCGCGGTCTGCGCCGGGTGCGCCAATTTGACAAGATCGAGCTGTTCAACGTGACCACACCGGACGATTCGTACGGGACGTTGGAGCGAATGCGCGGGGAAGCGGAAGCAGTGATCAGACGTCTCGGTCTAACCTTCCGCGTCCGTGAAGTTCCCACCGGCGACCTGGGTTTCGCCGCGGCCAAGCAATACGACCTTGAGGTCTGGTCGCCAGGGGCCGGCGAGTGGCTGGAAGTTTCGTCCGTGTCCAACTGCGAGGCCTTTCAGACACGGCGGGCCGGCGTGCGAATCCGGCGGCCGGGATCGGCGCGCACCGAATACGCGCACTCGCTCAATGGCACGGCCCTGGGTCTCCCTCGCACCTACGTGGCGCTACTGGAGAACGGCCGCCAGGCCGACGGTTCTGTGGCCATCCCCGACGTCCTTCAGCCCTACATGGGGCATCGCACTCAAATCGAAGCTGAAGCGTCATGGCTCTGACCGACGCCGCACGGGCACATCCGCTGTTCGACCTTGTCGGCGACACGCCCATGGTTGAGATACCGATCTTTCGCACCGAATTCCCTGAGGCGACCATTCTTGCCAAGCTTGAATCCATGAACCCCGGGGGGTCCATAAAGGACCGCCCCGTAGCTCGCATGCTGCTGGACGCCGTGGCTGAAGGAAAACTGGGGTCCGGCCAGGTCATCCTGGACTCGTCCTCCGGTAATGCCGGCATCGCCTACGCAATGTTTGGGGCTGCGCTAGGTTTCCCGGTGGAGATTGTGATCCCGGCCAACGCCAGCCAGGAGCGGCGACGTCGGCTTGCGGCCCACGGCGCTCAGCTTGTCATCACCGACGCCATCCTTGGCTACGACGAGGCCCTCCGCGAAGTCCAGCGTCGATTCCACGCCAGTCCGGACCGCTATTTCTTTTCCGACCAGTACAGCAACGAGTCCAACTGGCTGGCCCACTACGAAGGGACCGCGGTCGAAATCCTCGCGCAGGCGCCGGAGGACTTCACGCACTTCGTCAGCGGGGTCGGCACCGGCGGCACGATTACCGGCGTCGGCCGCCTGCTACGGGAAGAACGACCAGACGTGCAGATCGTGGGAGCCCTGCCCCCCGTATTTCCCGGGGTCGAGGGTCTGAAGCCGCTGGGTGAGGGTCACATCGAGCCCGAAATCCTCGACCGATCGGTCGTCGACTCCTGGCTGGAGATTGACATCGACGCCGCCGGCCGCCTGTCGTTTGAATTGGCCCGAGTCGGGATCTTCGCCGGCCAGTCATCCGGCGCGTACCTGTACGCGGTACGCGAGATCCTCGTGCGGGAGCCGCGGGCCTGCGTTGTCACCGTGTTGCCCGACGGGGGCGACCGCTATATCTCGTCAGGCCTTTGGGAGCCCTAGTGCCGTCCACCCGCCTGGCCCACCGCATCTGCGCGGCAGCGCGTATCTCGACATGCGGTGTCGCACAGCGCCAAATTTTCGGATGCCACCGCTAAGGCTGGGATTCAACCCTCGAATCGTTCCCCACGATCGACGCCGCCTGCTCGGGCAGCTGCGAGAGATCGTTGATGTGGCCGTCCGGCTTGAATTCCAGGTTGTGGAATTGAATCTCGACACCTACATGTACGAGTTGGGGCTTCGAACGTTCTTCGATGCCGACTTCATTGAGATTCTCGACGACGCCCCGATGCGCTTTCACCTCAACGTCTTTCGTGACGCGTCCACCCGCCGCTGGCCGTCGCTGACCGACCCGAGCGCGACCGACCGCAGCATCGCCCTCCGCCAATTCGTACAAATCATTGAATTCTTCGAACAGCGCCATGCCATGGAGATGTACGTCGCGCATCCAGGGCGTCGAATGACAGCTGACGCGCAGCACATCGACGTGCTTCGTGAGAGCTTTCGGACGATTCACGACCTGTTTCCCGGCTTGCCTATTGCCGTACAGAACGCCAGCGACGGCGCGGTCCTCAGCGCGCTGGACAGCGTCCTGGCAATGCTGGATGCGACAACCAGCGTGCGGTTCGCGCTTCACACCGGCCGGGCATTTCACGCCGTGAACGGTGACCGCTTGGCCTTTGAGGCACGGCTGGACTACATGGCCCGCTTCGCCGACCGAATGGCCGAGATTCGCTGGCACAACACGGCGCCGGGACGCGAGCCCAACATGCCGCTACACATCGGGCTGGAACGCGGTCTCGACCTGAGCAAAGTCATGCGCACCATTGGCCGCAACCCGGGGACCGTGCACATGATCGACACCGTGGGCCTCAACCCGGCCGGGCTGCTACGCGAGGTGCGAGCCCTGCGCCACGCCGTCGGCGTCTAGGAGATTCCCGTCTCTACTCGTACTTGAAGAGCCGCACGGCCAGACCGAAAAAGACGATCAAGAAGACGGTCAGCACGCCGAGATTCAGGGTCATCGAATGCACAGGTGCACCGCCGACCATGAGTTGCCGCATCGCATCACCCAGGTAGGTCAGCGGCATGGCGCTTACCAGCGGCCGAATCCAGTCGGGCATGGTGTCCAGCGGAAAGAATATGCCGGACAGGAAGAGCATTGGAAACGTGATGACTTGAGCAATTGGAAAGAAGCCCTGCTCCGTCTTGGCGAAGGCCCCCAGAAAGAACCCGATAGCAACAAAAGCCAGTCCGCCCAGCACTGCCACGCCGGCGAGCGCCGGCAGGTTCTCGATCTTGACCGAGACGCCGCCAATCAGCACCGCGAGAATGACGAGCAGGATCGTCTGGAGAAGCACCACGACCATACGAAAGGCAACGTCAGCCCCTACAAGCGCCCAGGCCGGCAAGGGAGTTGCCGATAGTCGACGCAGCACTCGGCGTTCGCGCAACGACACCATGGCTATTGCCCCAAACACGCCGCCGTTCATCACACTCATGGCGATGAGGCCCGGCATGATGAAATCGATGACCTGCAGGCGCTCCGACTGAAGTGTCTGGAACTCGGCCGTCACCACCGGCCGTGTCCGAGTCAGCGCACGGTCGGCGACCTCAAAGGCGCGCAGCAGTACCGGAATCACGACCTGCTGGGTGGTCTGCTGCGACGGGTCGAAGTGGACCTGAAGCGGAAGTGGCGCGTCCCTGTTGATCGATGTACCGAAGCCCTGCGGTATGACCACCACGGCGCGGCGCTCACCGTCGGCGAGCATCCCGATCTCCGATGCCCGCTCGCCGTCGGTCAGATCCAAAGCCTCGAACCCGGCCAGCACCTCTCGTAGCGTGGCGGCCTGCGGCGACTGGTCCTCGACGACCAGGCCAACTTCATAGCTGGCGCCATCGTCGCCACGCCCAAGCACGATGCCAAATATCCCAATGAAGAGAATCGGAAACGCGAGGGTCCAGAAGAGCGCGGTTCGATCGCGCACAAACTCACGGTAGTTTGCTCGGAAGAGCGGAAGCAGAGCGTTCAATCTCGAAGCGTCCGACCGGTGAGCTTCAAGAACACGTCCTCAAGCGTGGCGTGGCGTACCCGCATGCTCTCCAGCGGCGCTCCGCGCTCCTGCGCAAGTGTCAGGAGGCTGCCCATCGTCCGAGGAATATCGCGACTAAAGACACTGTGCGCTGAACCCTGCGACGTTGCGCCTGTCACCGCCGCCAGCCCGTCGAGGTCTTCGGCCGTCAGCCCATCGGTCGATACGAACTCGATGGCGTCCTCAGCGAAGCTCTCGCGGACAAGGGCGCTCGGGCGGTCGAGTGCAATGATGCGGCCGTGGTCCATAACAGCGACCCGGTCGCAGAGCCGTTCGGCTTCTTCCATGTAGTGCGTGGTCAGCACGACGGTCATCCCGTCCGCCTTGAACCCCTCAATGGTGTCCCACAGACTGCGCCGCGCCTGCGGGTCCATGCCAGTCGAGGGCTCATCCAGAAAGACCAGCTGCGGTTCGTTGATCACGGCCAGGGCCACGGAGAGTCGTTGCGCCTGGCCACCGGACAACTCGGAGATGCGTGCGTTTCTCCGATCCTCCAGGCCCATCATTGCTATCAGGTCGTCGGTATCGGCCTGCCGCTCGTAGAAGGAGCCAAAGAGGCTTATGACTTCGTGCACCCGGAGCCGGGGATAGAGCGCCACCTGCTGTAACTGCACCCCAACTACCCGTTTCAACTCGGAGCCGGAAGCGGCGGGATCCAGGCCCAGGACTCGCACGTTTCCACTGTCACGAATTCGCAGTCCTTCGAGAATCTCGACAGTTGTGGTCTTGCCGGCACCATTCGGTCCAAGCATCCCGAAGACCTCGCCTTCGGCCACCTCAAAGGACACCCCCGCCACGGCCTGCAAATCGTCATAGGCCTTGCGAAGGTCGCGAACTTCAATTACGGGTGTCGACATGCGCCTGTAGGGCAAAAAAGTGGAAGCCTCCGGCAGCTTACTGTCGATCGTTGACCCGGAAGGTTAGTTTCGCTCCAATATCAGCGCCGCCTGCTGGTCCACCTCCATCCGCCAGCCGGGTGGCGTCCAGGTCGTGGCATCGTCCTGCACCACGAGCAGCGGGCCGCGAGACCGAAAGCCAACCGGCAACTCGGTCCGCCGAAAGACGCGGGCGGGCTTGAGTTCGCCGTCGATTACCACCGGTGTGCTTCGCGACGAGGGACGTCCGCCGACCGGAGCCCGCGCCTCAGGCAATGGCGGCTGCTCAACGGTAGCGAGCAAGCGCGCGACCACGACTTCGACGGCAGCCTCTGGCCGGCTGTGCGCGTAGCGTTCGTGGTGTCGCCGGTGAAAGGCGCGAACGGCACCTGGCAGATTCCGGCCCCGCAGCGGCACGGTTAGCTCGTACGACTGCCCGTGGTACCGAAGGTCCAGCATCCGGCGCAACCGGGGACGACCCACACCAACAAAGTCGCGCCTCGCGTTGCGTTCCAGCCGACTGAAGGCCGCGGTCAGGGCGCGCACGCTGCGGGCGGTCGCTGGCCGCAGCAGGGTTGACGAATACTCGCGCACATGCGCTCCGCTAAGCGCGCCGAGCGCGGATAGGACCCCGGGATATCGCGGCACCAGCACACGGTCGATCTCCAAACGCTCGGCCAGCGAGCAGCCGTGCAGCGGACCGGCGCCGCCAAACGCAACCAGCGTGAAGTCGCGGGGGTCGTAGCCGCGCTCCAGCGTGATCACGCGCAGCGCTCGCTCCATGTGCGCATCGGCCACGGCAACCACGCCGGCGGCGGCTCGTCGCCGGGTCTCCGTCGAATGTTGGCTGGCGGGTGTGAGCCGGTCGACGGCCGACGCGGCCGCGGCGGAATCCAGCGCCACATCGTCCGCCAGCGTGGCGTCGGCGACCAGCCGGCCTAGCACCACATTGGCGTCGGTGACTGTAGGCTCCACACCGCCGCGGCCGTAGGCGGCCGGGCCGGGCTCCGCGCCAGCGCTACGCGGGCCGACGCGCAGTCCGCCGGCCTCATCGCGGACCGCGATCGACCCGCCGCCAGCCCCGACGGTGTGAATGTCGGTCATTGGAATCGCCACAGGAAGCCCGCCGACCGTCGCGTCAGTGCGGCGTAGCGGTTCGCCGGGACAGATCGCCACATCGGTGGACGTGCCACCCATGTCCAATGTGACGATGTGATCGAATCCGGACGCGGACGCCACGGCGCGCGCGCCGACCACTCCCGCGGCCGGACCGCTGAGCACCGATTGGACCGGCGACGCCGCAGCCTCGGACGATCGCAGAACTCCGCCGCTGGACTGCACGATCCACAATCGCCCGGGGACCGCGCGCTCCAGTCGGCGGATATACCGGCCCATTACGGGCGCCACATAAGCGTCAACGACGGTTGTACTGGTTCGCTCGTACTCACGATGCTCGGGCAGCACTTCAGACGAAATGGAGACCCAGCGCACGCCCGCCCGACGCAGGGCGGCACGCACCGAGCGCTCGTGCGACGGCCGCAGGAAGCTGAAGAGCAGACAAATCGCGGCGGCGTCCGGCTTGAGCTGGCGCACCTCGTCGGTAAGGCGTTCAAGGGACGCGCGGCTCAACGGCCGGCGGACACTGCCGTCCGCGCCGACGCGTTCATCGACCTCCAGTCGAAGCTCTCGCTCAATCAGCGGCGCCGGCTTCCGCGGCTCGATGGCGTAGAGCTCGGGACGATTCTGGCGGGCGATCTCCAGCACATCGCGGAATCCAGTCGTCGTCACCAGTGCCGTACGCGCGCCCTTGCGCTCGAGAACCGCGTTTGTCGCCACGGTCGAGCCATGCACCACCGTTCCATCAGACCCGATTCCAGCGCGCCGCAAGCCCTTCAGGACAGCCTCGGCCGGGTCGTGCGGCGTGCTGGAGACCTTGAAAACGTACAGCCCGTCGACCGCGGCGACGGTGAAGTCGGTGAACGTGCCGCCAACGTCCACACCAACGCGGATTCCCTTCACTGGCCGCCGCTCGCCGTAAATCGGTCGGACACCGGATTCATCGTCGTCTCGAGGTAGCTCGCGAGCATAGGCCCAGGCCCGCGCGCGTCAACTTCGTCAGTCGCCATCTCTTACCTAGGAGGCATCCCATTTGGGTTGCGAGAATGGACGTGTTCGCGCTGGCCGCGATGCGGATGGATCACGCCAACCAATCCCGTCCCGTACCGCCGACCACAGTTCGGCGTCTGTCCACCTACTACCGCGTGCTGGGCGCCGTCCAGTCGGAAGAGCAGGCGAACGTCTCGTCGGAAACGCTTGCCGTTTTGACCGGATTCACGGCAGCCCAGGTTCGGCGCGATCTCGCGTATTTCGGGTCGTTTGGCAAACGAGGGGTGGGCTATGCCGTGCCGGCGCTTCGCCAGCGCCTGGCATCGATCCTCGGAATCGACCGTGGCTGGCGCATCGGTCTCGTAGGCGTTGGGAACCTGGGCCGCGCGTTGATGGCGTATCCGGGCTTCAACAACCAGGGATTCGAGGTCGTGGCAGCTTTTGACAGCGACGCTGCTGTGATCGGCTCGACGGTCAACGGCACCCGGGTCCTCTCGGCCAGCGACCTCGCGCAGGCGGTTCGTGTGGACCGAATCGATATGGTCATTGTGACCGTGCCCGCGCGTGCGGCGCAGAAGGTCGTCGACCAGGCCGTGGCCGCGGGCGTGCGCGCCGTCCTTAACTTTGCGCCGACCCAACTGCGCGTTCCGGCGCACGTACAGCTGTCGAACGTGGACCTGGCGGTGGAGGTCGAGTACCTCTCGTACTCCCTGTCCGGGTGATTCTCGAAATCTCCCGAGGCTTCCGGCTCGCAAGCAGCACCGTTGGCGCGTATGATGCGCGGAGTTTGTGAAAATGATCACAACGCAGCCTCTCACGGCCAGGGGAGCAGCAGAGCGCGACGATGCCTAGCTGGGTAGCGATTGTCCTTCTGATGGCCATCGCCTTCCTATTTGCGGTCGGGAGTCTTGTCGGCACCATCCTGCTCAAGCCGCGCCGCAAGTACGCCGCCAAGGTCGAGGCTTACGAGTCCGGGATGCCGCCAATCGGCGACGCGCGCGGCCGTCACAACATCCGCTTCTACCTGGTTGCCGTCACGTTCCTGATCTTCGATGTCGAGTTGCTCTTTTTCTATCCCTGGGCGCTCTACTTCAACATGATCGACGACCAGTTGTCCTTGTTCCTCGCTGGCGTGGTCTTCATCCTGATTCTGGCGGTGGCCTTCGTCTACGAGTGGCGCAAGGGCGCCCTGGACTGGAACCGCTAGCCCATGCTGGTGCCCGCCGCCTTACCAACGCTGGCCTCCCCGGCCATTCTTGAGCGCATTCAGAGTCATGCTGGCGGGGCGTATCTTGGCGGACGCGAGGATCATGGCGACCCCGTAGCCGAGGTGTCGCCGGAAGCGCTGCCCAACCTGTTTCCAGCCTTGCGCGACGACCCCCAACTTCGGCTCGAACAGCTGGTCGATGTCACCGCGGTCCACTGGCCGCTTGACGTCGGACGCGAGTTTCAGGTCGTCTGGCAATTCCGCTCGCTGTCAAACAACCTTTTTGCCCGTGTGACCGCCCGCCTGGCCGATGGGGCTGCCGTCGCCTCGGCCACCGCGACGTACGCGTCGGCCCTGTACCTGGAGCGCGAGGTGTTTGACCTGTTCGGGATCCAGTTCACTGGACATCCCAACCTGAAGCGCATCCTGCTACCCGAAGGCTACGCGGGGCACCCGCTGCGCAAGGAATACCCCGTCGAAGGCCCGACCTTCCCCGAGGATGCCCACCGCAACGATCTCGTCGGTCAGCTTGACCCGGACGACTTTTGGGCCGATGTCGACAGGGCGAACGGCGCATGACGGTGGATTCCGGAGTGGCCGGCGCTCGCGTCGACCTGGAACGCGGCAGCGGGGACAACATGATCCTCAACATGGGGCCGCAGCACCCCAGCACCCACGGCGTGCTCCGCCTGGTGATCGAGCTTGATGGTGAGGAAGTCCGCCGCTGCGATGCGGACATGGGCTACCTGCACCGAGGCGTTGAAAAGCTGCTGGAGGTCCACGACTACCGCGGCGGCATCACCTTGACCGACCGCATGGACTACACCTCCGGACCGTCGAACAACATGGGCTACCTGATGGCCATCGAGAAGCTGATGGGCATCACGGACCAGATTCCCTTGCGGGCACGCTACCTGCGCACCGCCGTTGCGGAATTGTCCCGCCTGGCCGCCCACCACATCTGGCTGGGCACGCACGGGCTGGATATCGGAGCCATGTCCGCGTTTCTTTGGTCGCTGCGAGAGCGCGAGAAGATCCTCTATCTGTTTGAAGAGGCCTGCGGAGCGCGACTGACAACCTCCTTCATGCGCGTCGGCGGCACCGGGCCGCACGATGTGGGCGATCAGTGGCTGGACAACGTGGAAGCATTCCTCAACGGCTACACGTTGCACGAGATCGACGCACTATTGACCGAAAACGAGGTCTTCATCGAGCGTACGCGCGACGTCGGGATCATTAGCCAGGAGCAGGCCCTCAGCTATGGACTGACCGGGCCGGTGATTCGGGGCTCTGGCATTGCCTGGGATCTCCGCAAGGCGCAGCCATACGCGGCCTACGACCTCGTGGACTTCGAGGTTCCGGTCTTCACCGAAGGCGATGTCTACGCCCGCTACCTCGTGCGCCTGAACGAGATGTATCAGTCGAAACGGATCATTGGACAGTGCGTTGAAGCGCTGCGCGACCTGCCGCTGGACGCGCCGTCGAACGTGGACCTGCCCCAGGTCGTGCCGCCGGATATCGGGCGCGTGCCCGTCGATATGGAAGCAATGATCAACCACTTCAAACTCGTCATGCACGGGGTGCAACCGCCTCCGGGCGAGGCCTACTTCGGGATCGAGAACCCGAAGGGCGAACTCGGCTTCTACTTCGTCAGCGACGGCACCGGGATGCCGTACCGTTGTCACGTGCGCTCCCCGTCGTTCGTCAATCTCAGCATCATCGAGGAAATTAGTGTGGGTAGCCTGATCGCCGACGTGGTGGCCATCATCGGCAGCGTCGATATCGTGCTGGGCGAGGTTGATCGATGAGTTCCGATACTGTCACGCTCACGATCGACGGCGTTGAAGTACAGGTGCCGAGCGGCGCGACCGTGCTACAGGCCTGTGAGTCCATCGGCGTCGACATCCCAACGCTCTGTACTGACCCGCGACTGAAACCTTATGGCGCATGCCGTATGTGCGTAGTCGAGGTGCAGCCCGGACCGCCGCGACCGACAGCCTCGTGCACAACGCCAGCCGGCGATGGCATGACGGTGGTGACCAACAGCCAGAGCATTCAGGACATTCGTAAGCACGTGATCGAATTGCAGCTCCAGCACCATCCCCTCGACTGCCCCTACTGCGACCAGGCGGGAACCTGCGAGTTGCAGGACGAGGTGTTCGACCAGGAGATTCATCAGAGTCCTTACGAGACCGTACCCAAGGCGCACCCGGAGGAGATTCTCAACGAGGTCATCCTCATCAACCACAACCGCTGCATCCTCTGCGGGCGCTGCGTGCGCATGTGCGATGAGCAGATCGGCGTGCGCGCGTTGGACTTCGTTGAACGCGCTGTGGGCACGTTTATCGCGCCGGCGCAGCACGAGTTCATGGACTGCGAACGCTGCGGCATGTGCATCGAGACGTGCCCCGTCGGCGCCCTGCTGAGCCGCCCGTTCAAGCACTCGGCGCGAAGCTGGCAAACCGAGAAATCCGCCTCCACCTGTCCGCACTGTGCGGTCGGTTGCTCTCTCCTGGTGGAATCGCGGCATGGCGAGGTCGTGCGTACACGCAGCAACGGCTTGGAAGAACCCGACCGCGGCATCCTCTGCGCCAAGGGGTTCTTCGGCCACTCATTCGTGAATAGCGAGAACCGGATCACGCAGCCGATGGTCCGACGCGGCGGCGTGCTGTGGCCGGTGAGCTGGCGCGCGGCGCTGGATACGATTACCAGCGGCCTGCGCGACGTCTTGGACACGCACGGCCCCCGTGCCGTAGGCGTGGTCGGTTCACCCAACACGACCAACGAAGACAACTACACGCTCCAGCGATTTGCGCGCGCGGTTCTCGGAACCAACAACGTGTACAGCCAGGACAGTGGCTTGCACGCCACGGCCCGCACGTTGCGAGCGGTGCTGGGCAGCGAGGTTGGCCCCCATTCGCAGAGCGAACTACTGGAATCTGACCTGATCCTGGTCGTCGGCGCGGACATCGGGCAGACGCACAACGTGGTTGGGGCGCACATCAAGCAAGCGGCCCGCGACGCCGGACGCAAGCTGGTGGTCGCCACCCGCCTCGGCAGCGGGCTCGACGACTTCGCCACGCTCTCGGCCCGCGTACGCCCCGGCGCAGAAGCCGCATTCCTGAACGCACTAGCCAGTGGATCCGACGAAGCGGTTGACCGTACGACCGGCGTCGACGCCGAGTCGTTTGCCGAGATCAGACAACTGGTTCAGTCGGCCGGCTCAGTGGCCGTCGTCTGGGACACCGGCGTGTGGACGCTCGGCAAGGCCGCCAAGATCGCGCAGGCCGCCGCCAATCTGGCTCTGGCGCGGGACGGCGTGAAGCTGTTCCCGCTGGCGGAGCGCGCCAACTCGGTCGGAACCTTCCGGGTGGGCATGGCCCCCGACCACTTGCCCGGCGCGCGCCCGCTTGCGGATGCCGGCGCCCGAGGCCAGGTTGGCCAAGCCTGGGGCGTCGATCTCAGCGACGAACCGGGCCTTCCATTCAACGACTTCGTCGAAGGACCGATGCAGGCCCTCTACGTGATGGGCGAGGACATCGTCGGTGGCGCGGACAACCCCGGCGGCGTGAGCGCCGCCCTGCGCGACGCCGCCCTGGTAATTGCACAAGACATCTTCATGAATGCCACCACGGAAGTCGCCGACGTTGTGCTTCCGGGAACCACGTTCGCCGAGAAGGGCGGACACTTCACGAACTTCGAAGGCCGGCTCGGTCGGCTCGAACCGGCCATCCCGCCGGTTGGCGATTCCCGGCCGGACTGGGAAGTCGTCGCCCGCATCGCCGCCGCCATGGGCGCAGACTTCGGCTGGCGCAGTCACGAACCGATCTCCGAGGAACTAGCCAGCCTCTCCGCTCCGCCATCGATTCCGGGATCTGGTCAGGCCGTGGCCGTGAACGGCGTCCACCTAACGACCGACGACGACCGGCTCGTTCTGGCGACCGAGCAGCACCTCTACACCGCCGGCGTAGCCGGACGCCACGCACCAAGCCTTACCGTGATGCTGCCGGACGCTGTCGCGGAGTTGAATGCCTCAGACGCCGAGCGCCTGCAGATCGCGCACGGCGATCGCGTGCATGTGGCGTCAGCGGGCGGAGAAGTCAATCTGAAAGCCATGGTCGCTCGACGTGTGCCATCCGGCGTCGTCAGCCTGCCCGACCGCTTCCTGGAAGCCGCGCCGCGTCGGCTTAATCCGCGATCACCCGACGGCACCGCGGTCCGCGTGAGCAAGGCCTAGAAATGGACTTCTGGGCCTGGCTGATCTTGATCACCAAGGTCTTGGCCGTCTTCTTGTTGTTTGCGATCGGCGCCATGCCGCTGGTCCTGCTGGAGCGCTGGATTCTCGGGCGCATGCAATCGCGCTACGGACCCCACCGCGTGGGCTGGCGCGGCACGCTGCAAACTGCCGCCGACGGCCTGAAGCTGGGAATCAAGGAAGACATGATCCCGGCCATGTCCGACAAGGGCGTGTACTGGTTCGCGCCGGTAATGATGGTAGTCCCAGCCATGGCGGCCTGGGCAATCGTCCCATTCGGTCCTGAAGTCGAGATGGGCCGAACGATTGGTCTGTGGATAGCCGATCTCAACGTTGGAATCCTTTTCTTCCTCGCTATGGGCTCGCTTGGTGTTTACGGCGTCGTCATGTCGGGCTGGTCGTCGAACAGCAAGTACGCGCATCTGGGCGCGCTGCGCTCAAGTGCCCAGGTCATCAGTTACGAACTGGTCATGGGCTTGGCGGTGCTGGCGGTCATCATCTACGCCGGCTCGTTGAGCCTCATAGATATCGTGAATGCCCAGGCCGGGCTCTGGTTCATCGTTCCCCAGTTGATCGGCTTCCTGCTGTTCGTTTTTGCGGCCGTGGCCGAGACCAACCGAGCTCCATTTGACCTGCCGGAAGCGGAGTCGGAGCTCGTGGCGGGCTTTCACGTCGAGTACTCGGGCATGCGCTGGGCCTTCTTCTTCATGGCCGAATACGCCAACATGCTGTTGATGTCGGCCATCGTCGCCACGCTGTTTCTGGGCGGTTGGCGCGGCTGGACCATCCCTGGGCTGGAAGCGCTCACCGGCGTGATCTGGTTCCTGTTGAAGTGCAGCCTGTTCATGTTTGGATTCTTCCTGCTGCGCGCCACCCAGCCGCGGTTCCGCTACGACCAGCTCATGAATTTCTGCTGGAAGATCCTGATTCCGATCGGCGTCGTGAATCTGCTCATCGCCGCCGGTCTACGCATGGCCTGGAGCTAGCACATGCCCCTGGGTTCTGGTGTCATGAAGGGACTCAAGACCATGCTGATGGTCACCGGCCGCAAGCCGGCGACCGTCCTCTACCCGGAGCAGGTGCGAGATATCTCGTACCGCTTCCGCGGGCAGGTAGGCATGCGTCGCGACGAGGTGACCGGCGGCATGACGTGCGTGGGCTGCGGCCTGTGCGAGACCGCCTGTCCAAACGACGTGATTCGCGTCGACACTAGTGAGAACGCGGACGGCACCAGGTTCGTCGACCGCTACCTCTTTGACGTGGGCCGCTGCGTGTTCTGTTATTTCTGCATTGAGGCCTGCCCAGTTGACGCCCTGCAACGCACGCACGACTTTCACCTCATTACGGATGATCGTCGCGGCCTTCTGATTGACGGCCAAAAGATGATCGAGATCTACGAAAACGATCAGGCCAACCGGGAAGCCGAGCAAAAGAACATTGGGCCGGGCGAAGCCATCGCGAACTGGTTCGAACGTGGCTGACGCGGACCGTCACGTACGCCGACTCTTCGATGTCCGTCAACCTGTGGCCGGAAGAACGTAACCACATGGCTGACAGTCTCGAGACCACCGTAGCCTTCTGGTATCTGGCTATTGCGGCTGTCGGTGCCGGCGCCCTGATGCTGGCCTCGCGCAATCCGGTCCACGCGGCGATTTCCCTGGTCATCGTGATCTTCCACGTGGCCGGACTCTTCGTGATCCTGGGCGCCGGCTTCCTGGCCGTGGCCCAAATCGCCATTTACGCCGGCGCAATCGTGGTGCTGTTCCTGTTCACGCTGATGATGCTCGACATGCGGCGGCTACCGGAGGAGCGTGTGACGCACCGTCAGATCTGGCTGGGCATTCCCCTGGGAATCCTGCTGGCAATCGAAGCCGTGGTCGTAAGTGTCGGCACGCCCGAGATCAGCGAATCGATAAAGGGCACCTTTCCGCCAACCACCGTTTCGGAACTCGGCGGAAGCACGCAAGCCCTGGCAGTGGCACTCTTCAATGAATTCACCCTGCCGTTTCTTGGGGCGAGCGTGCTCCTGACGGCCGCAACCATCGGCGCGATTGTGCTGGCGCGACGCATCGAGGCGCACGAGCAAGCCGATTTCCCGCAGACGCAGGCCGGCGCATCGGATGAAGCAGCGGAGAACCAGTCCAGCGCAGCCGCGCCGGCCCTTGAAGAGTCCGCGCGATGATGTTGAACGGCTTCCTAGTCGTTGGCGCCCTGCTGTTCGCCCTGGGCGCCACCGGCGTGCTGATCCGCCGCAACGCGATCGTGATGCTCATGTGCATCGAACTGATGCTTCAAGGCGCGAACGTAACCCTGGCGGCGTTCTCCCGGTACCTGGACGATCAGGCCGGCTTCGTCCTCGTCGTTTTCTCGCTTACCGTCGCCGCCGCCGAAGTGGCCATCGGCCTGGCGATCCTTGTAGCGCTCAGCCGTGTCAACCCCGTGGTCAACGTTGACCAGCTCGACAGCCTGAGCGGGTGACCCTGGGTATGGCACGCGTGAGGACCTCGGGATGCTAGACGCGCCCTGGATCATTCCTCTTCTTCCGCTGCTGGCCTTTGCGGTCAACGGCCTGGCGGGCCGGCGCGACCCGCGCTGGACGGGCTGGGTATCGACGCTGGCGATCCTGGGATCGTTCGTGGCCACTGTAGTGCTCTGGATTCAGAGCACTGGCTCCGACAAGGACTCATCGGTCCTCTACACGTGGGTCGCCAGCGGCGGCTTCAACATCGAAATCGCGTTCCTGACCGACGCACTCACGATCGTGATGCTGCTGGTGGTCACCGGCGTCAGCACGCTCGTCTCGATGTATGCCGTCGGATACATGGACCACGACGCGAACAAGCCGCGGTTCTTCACATGGATCCCGCTGTTCGTGTTCAGCATGATCATGCTGGTCATCTCGGACAATCTGCTCCAACTCTTCATCTTCTGGGAGATGGTGGGGCTGTGCTCGTACCTGCTCATCGGGTACTGGTACGAGCGCGACAGCGCCAACGCGGCGGCCACCAAGGCGTTCCTGGTCAACCGGATCGGCGACTTCGGATTCGCCATCGGCATCATCCTGGCGTTTCACGAGTTCGGGACGCTGCGCTACCGCGAGATCTTCGACGGCTTGGGGTCGGCCGACCCGCGCATGGTGACCGCGATCGCCTGCCTGCTCTTCATCGGCGCGATGGGCAAATCGGCGCAGTTCCCGCTGCATACCTGGCTGCCCGACGCGATGGAGGGTCCCACCCCGGTCAGCGCGCTGATCCACGCGGCGACCATGGTCACGGCAGGCGTCTACCTGGTCGCCCGACTCAACCCGGTGTACTCCGCGGCGCCCGAGGCGCTCTTGCTCGTCGCCGCCGTCGGCACGTTCACAGCCTTCATGGCGGCCTCCATTGCCCTCACGCAAACGGACATCAAGCGCGTACTCGCGTACTCCACCGTCAGCCAACTTGGCCTGATGTTCCTAGCCGCCGGAGCTGGTGCCTATACGGTCGCGATCTTCCACCTGGCCACGCACGCGTTCTTCAAGGCGCTCCTGTTTCTCGGATCGGGCAGCGTCATCCACGCGCTGCACGACGAACAGGACATGCGGCAGATGGGCGGCTTGTGGCGAAAGCTGCCCGTCACCTACGTCACGTTCATTCTGGGCGGACTCGCTCTCGCCGCGATCTTCCCGCTGGCTGGGTTCTGGAGTAAGGACGAGGTTCTGGCCTTGACGCATCTCAAGGCTACCGCCGATCCGGGGTCGTCACTTTCCGCGGATCACGGCGCCGGCATCTTCTGGGTCTTCTACTTCACCGGCTTGGCCGTCTCCGTCATGACCGCCTTCTACACCTTCCGAATGATCGTCAAGACGTTCCACGGGAAGCCTCGAAACGCCGAGTTGCACGCCCACGCGCACGAGTCGCCACGGGTGATGACCCTGCCGCTGGTCGTGCTTGCGGCTGGGGCCGTACTCGCGGGCGCAGTGCTGGGCATCCCGCCGGAGCACGGCATCATTCACGGCTATCTCAAGTACGCGGCCGGAATCGTCCACCTTGAAGGCGCCGGGCCGCCGGCGACTCTCGTCCTTGCCTTGATCTCCACCGTCGCGGCCGGCGGCGGCCTCTTGTTGGCACTCGGCGCCTACAGCCGCGGAATGGGCATTCCCCCACTGGCGAGGCGAATCCTGCCGGGGGCGGAAACTCTTTTCCGCCAGAAGTGGTACATGGACCACATCGGCGACGGCTTTGCCGTGGCCTTCACCAAGGCCACGGCAATGATCTCATGGGGCTTTGACGCGGGTGTGATCGACGGCATCGTCAACGGCGTCGGGCACCTCTCGCGCTTCACGGCCGGTCAAGTCCGCCGTCTGCAAACTGGCCAGGCCCAGAACTACGCCCTGTTGATGGTGGTTGGCCTGGTGCTGACCGTGGGCAGTCTGGTGCTCTTTAGATGAACGGCATGACGACCGGCGAAGCCGCCCTCGACTTCCCGATCCTTTCGCTGGCGCTGTGGCTGCCGCTCCTTGTCGGACTCCCGATCATCGTGCTGGCACGCAGCCGCAACGCGATTGCATTGGGAGCTCTCATAGCCAGTCTGGCCCAGGCCGTGCTCGCCATCATCGTCACGGTCACCTTTGACCGTCAGGCCACCGGCTACCAGTTCGTCGAGAGCGCCGAGTGGATTCCCGCGCTCGGTATCTCGTACAAGCTCGGCGTGGACGGCGTGTCCATCCTCATGGTTCTGCTGACCGGAATCCTCGGACCTCTGGTAGTGGCCGCCAGCTGGCTGACCATTCACCGGCGCGAGCGCGAATTCTTCGCCGCGCTCATCACCCTCCAGACGGCCATGCTCGGCGTCTTCGTCACGCTCGACTTCATCCTCTTCTACGTCTTCTGGGAAATGGTCCTGATCCCGATGTACCTGATGATCGGCGTCTGGGGCCACGAGCGGCGCATCTACGCCACGGTGAAGTTCTTCCTGTACACGTTTGCCGGCAGTGTCCTGATGCTGGTGGCCATCCTGGCCATCCGCTTTACGACCGGCACGTTTGACATTGAGGCGATTCCTGAAGAGATGGCCGGAGCCTCGCAGATTCTCCAACGCTGGGTCTTCGTGGCGTTCTTCCTGGGCTTCGCCATCAAGGTGCCCATGTTCCCGTTCCACACCTGGCTGCCGGACGCGCACGTCGAAGCGCCGACGGCCGGAAGCATGGTGCTGGCCGGCGTGCTGCTCAAGATGGGGGCCTACGGCTTCCTTCGCTTCCTGATTCCCATGGCACCGGATGCCGTGGACGAAGCTCGCGGGTTGGTGATTGCTCTGTCGCTGGTTGCAATTGTCTACGGCGCCCTCGTGGCCATGGTCCAGCCAGATCTCAAGAAGCTGGTGGCGTATTCCAGCGTGAGTCATATGGGCTTTGTGACACTCGGCATCTTCACCGCCACGCAAACCGGCATCGACGGCGCGCTGGTTCAGATGCTGAGCCATGGCGTGGTAAGCCCGGCGCTGTTCTTCGCCGTCGGCGTGATCTACGAGCGCGCGCATACCCGCCGCATTGATGAGCTCGGCGGCCTTGCCCCACGGATGCCCGTATATGCCACGCTTTTCGGCTTCTTCATGTTGGCTTCACTCGGGCTGCCGCTGTTAAGCGGCTTCGTGGGCGAGTTCCTGGTGCTCGTCGGCGCGTTTGACTACGACACTGGCGTCGGTGTGCTGGCCGCGTTGGGCGTGATTCTGGCCGCCGCCTATATGCTCTGGATGTACCAGCGCGTCGCGCTGGGTCGGCTGCGCAACCAGGCGCTGGCGACGATTCCGGACGTCAACCGCACCGAGATAGTTACGTTCGTCGGCCTGGGCATATTGGTCGTCTGGGTTGGCATCTTTCCGGACACATTTGTGCGCCTTCTGAGCGCCACCACCGCCGGGCTGGCCGGGTAAACGATGATCGAACCCTCGGATATCGGCTACGTCCTCCCTGAGATAACCGTACTGGGAACCGCCCTGGCACTCCTGCTGTGGGCAGCCATCACGCGAGGCGACCGGCGCTGGACGAGCGTCAGCATTGCGCTCACCGGCAATGGCTTGGCCTCGTTGTTCATGTTCATGCGTGCGCCCGCGGACGACGCCGCCGTTCAGGTCTTCGCCGGCCAGCTGGTGGTCGACGGCTACTCCACCTTCTTCCGCACACTCTTTCTGATCCTTGCCTCGCTGGCCATTGTGTTCGGCGCTCAGCGCTTCTCAACCGCGCCGCTTACCGACTTCGCCGCGCTACTACAGTTCTCACTCCTCGGCATGATGCTCCTGGTCGGAGCGGCCGATTGGGCGACCGCCTTCATCGCCATCGAAACCATGGCGATCCCCGTCTACGTGCTGGTAGGCCTCACGCGCTTCCGTCGCGAGTCGCTGGAAGCTGCCATGAAGTACTTCGCGCTAGGCGCCTTCGCATCCGCCATCCTGGTGTACGGGATTGCCTGGACATACGGCCTAACGGGCACGACCAGCCTGGCCGAAACGGCCGCCCGCCTCACAGCTCATGGCGAGGCCCCATGGATTCTGTTTGCGCTTGGACTGGTGCTGGTCGCCATGGGATTCAAGGTCGCCGCGGTGCCGTTCCACGCCTGGACGCCTGACGCCTACCAGGGAGCTCCGACTCCGGCGGCTGCGTTCATCTCGGTTGGACCCAAGGTCGCGGCCATGGCCCTGCTGGCACGGATTGTCACGTTGGCATTCGAACCGCTGGCGGCCAACATTGCGATCGCGCTGGCCGTGATCGCCGCAGCGACCATGATCCTTGGGAACCTGGCGGCCATCGCGCAGAGCGACGTCAAGCGTCTGCTCGGGTACTCCAGCATTGCGCACACCGGCTACATGCTGGTCGGGCTGGCTGCCGTCAGTCAGACCGAAGGGACCGCGACTTTCATCGGTATCCCGTCGGTGCTGTTCTATGGCTTCGTCTACGCCTTCATGACATTCGGCGCGTTCGCCGTGGCCTACGTGGTGGAGACGCAGACCGGCAGCAACGACATCGCCGCATTCCGCGGGCTGGCCCAGCGGGCGCCGCTCCCGGCCGTGGCCATGGCCGTGTTCATGCTGTCATTGACCGGCGTTCCGCCGCTGTCTGGATTCCTGGGCAAGCTCTACATCCTGCAGTCGGCGGTTGACGCCGAGTTTGGCTGGTTGGCGGTGGTGCTGGTGGTTACCTCGGTTGTCTCGGCGTTCTACTACCTCCGCGTCGTCGTGATGATGTTCATGCAGGACGCCGACGAGAGCGTGCCCGCCGAGGCGGGTTCGGTTCCGGCCTCGGCCATCGTGGCCGACACGCATTCGGCGGTAATTGCCGCCACGGCGGGCGCCACGGTCGCATTCGGGATCGTCGGTGGAGGCCTGCTGACCTGGGCACAGTCCGCCGTAAACAACGGACTTCTCTAGAGATTTCGCTGCGGCCGGCCGCGCGCCGGCCGGTCCCCCGACGCTAGCCGGCCCGCGCCAGCGTTAGCCCCTACGCGTGCTCTTCGATGTAGTTGACCGCGTCGGTGATGGTAAGGATCTTCTGGGCGTCCTCATCGGGGATCGTCAGGTCATATTCGTCTTCCAGCGCCATGATGAGCTCGACCTGATCGAGCGAATCGGCGTTCAAGTCGTCCACGAAGCGCGAGTCCG
>JAPOXI010000060.1 GCA_026707185.1 Chloroflexota bacterium | reverse complement strand
CGCCCACCGTGCTCCCGCCCGACTTTGGCGACCTGCTGAACGGCGACGGCATGGTGCGCGTGGAATACGACCTGGACAGAGCGATCGAGGGTGCTGACGTGGTGATGGCCCTGCGCATCCAAAAGGAGCGAATGGCCGGCGGCTTGCTGCCCGACCTCCGCGAGTACGCTCGGCGCTGGGGCATCACGACCGACCGCCTCGGCCGAGCCGACCGGCAGGTCCTGCTCATGCACCCGGGTCCCATGAACCAGGGCATCGAAATCTCGTCCGACGTCGCCTACGGCGAGCAGTCGGTAATCACCGAACAGGTCACCAACGGGGTGGCGGTCCGCATGGCCATCCTCTACCTCTTGCTGACGGGAGCGCACTGATGAGTCCGTATTCCGCCGCTCCGCCGCGCGAGATTCTTCCCGGCGTCTATCAGTGGACCGTGGCGTGGCACCGCTACACGCTGGAGTCCTACCTCGTCGACACGGACGACGGCGTGATTGCCATCGATCCCCAGGACCTGTCGCCCACCGCCCTCCAGGGAGTTCTCTCGCGTGTCCGTCACGTCATTCTCACCAACCACTACCACGAGCGGGCCGCCGCAATGTGGCGGCATCGGTTCGACGCCCCGGTCTGGGCGCCCAGCGGCGACGTCGACGACCTGGAGACTCTGACCCCTGATCACGTCTACTCGGACGAGACCGAGTTGCCGGGTGGTCTGCAAGCCATCGGACTGGGCGGTATCAGCGCTGGCGAACATGCGCTCTTTACCAGCGAAAATCGCGGTGTGCTCTTCGTAGGCGACGCCCTGGGCACCACCAGCTATTGGACGCACGGCGAGGGCGAGATAGGCGCGCATCCGCGCATGCGCCCGCCGACGCGTCTTCGAAAGCTCCTGGACTTGGACTTCACCAGCATCGCCGTCGGCCACGGTGAGCCAATCCTGGACCAGGCCAAGGTCGCCCTGGCCGCCTACCTGGAGTCTGCCGGTGTCCGCTAACGGAACCCTGGTCATCCGCGGTGGGCGCGTGATCGACCCGTCACAACGCCTAGACCGGGTGGCCGATGTGGTGATCGAAAACGGTCAGGTAGCCGCCATCGATCCCCCCGACGGCCAGCTCCCCCTGGGCGATCCGACCGTGGTCGATGCCCGCGGCTTGGTTGTCACGCCCGGACTTGTCGACATCCACGCCCACCTCCGCGTGCCCGGATTCGAGTACAAGGAGGATCTGGCCAGCGGAACGCGCGCGGCCGCGGCCGGCGGCTTCACCACCGTCTGCGCCATGCCAAACACCAATCCGGTCATCGACTCGCGCAGCGTGGTGGAGTACGTGCTTGAGCAAGCGGCCGCCGATGCGGTCGTGCGCGTCCACGTCCTGGCCGCCATCAGCCTGGGACAGGCCGGCGAACAACTGGTGGAAATGGGCGACCTGAGCGATGCCGGCGCCATTGGCTTTACCGATGACGGCATTCCCGTAGCGAGCTCCAAGCTCATGCGTCACGCCCTGGAATACGCCACGCAGCTCGGGCGACCGATCAGCAACCATGCCGAGGACCGGGCGCTCACCGCGGGCACCGCCATGCATGAAGGCTTAACCTCCATGCGCCTGGGCCTTCCCGGCACCCCACGCCAGGCCGAGGAAATCATGCTGGCGCGCGATCTGCTGCTGGCCGAGCTGACCGGCGGGCGCTACCACTGCATCCACGTCACCTCCGGCGGCTCGGTCGACTTCATCCGGCGCGCCAAGGATCGAGGCGCCAACGTCACCGCCGAAGTATCGCCACACCATCTGACGCTGACTGACGACCTGGTGGCTGGCCGCACCGAGCCCGTCAGCGCCGCGCTGGCTCCCTACGACCCGAACACCAAGGTCGCTCCGCCCCTCCGCGAGCAACGCGACTGCGACGCGCTGCTCGAGGCGCTGCGCGACGGAACGATCGACTGCATCGCAACCGACCACGCCCCACACGCCCTCCATGACAAGGACCTTGAGTTCGCCCACGCCGCCGTTGGCTTTACCGGCCTTGAGACGGCGCTGCCGCTGGTCCTCACCCTGGTCCACGACGGACGCCTCGATCTGGTCGAAGCTGTGCGCCGCCTCACCGTTGAACCGGCTCGCTGCTATGACCTCCCCGGGGGAACCCTCCAACCCGGCCAGCCAGCCGACGCCACCGTCTTCGATCCCGACGAAGAATTCGTCGTCGACCCGTCGCTGCTGCTGTCCAAGGGTAAGAACACGCCGCTCGCCGGCATGCCAATGCACGGCGTGGTGCATCGAACATTCGTGGACGGCGTTGAAGTCTTCAACCGCGCGTCACTGGAGCCGGTAGGCGCGCGTGCCGGCTAGCGACTACGCCGTCCTCGCTCTTGAGACCGGCGACACGTTCTTCGGCTTCGCCTTCGGCGCGGAGGCGCCCGGCGCTGGCGAGGTCGTCTTCAACACCAGCATGACCGGCTATCAGGAGATTTCCACCGACGCCTCGTACCGCGGGCAAATCGTCGTCATGACCTATCCGCTCATCGACAACTACGGGGTCAACGCCGACGACGTGGAGTCGCGCCGCCCCTGGATTTCCGGGCTGGCCGTTCGCGAACTGGCCCCGACCCACAGCAACTGGCGCCAGCAGAGCAACATGCACACCTTCCTGGCTCAGCACGGAATCGCGGGCATCCAGGGCATCGACACGCGCGCCCTCACACGCACGCTCCGAATCAAGGGCCACAAACGCGGCGTGCTGCGCCGCGCCCCGGTGAGTGTCGCCAACGGAATGGACCCCTTCACCTGGGTCCGTGGCCGGGCTCCCACCGCCAAGTCCTGGGCGGCCGAGCAGGTACAGGCGGCCAAGCGCGTGCTCCCCTACAGCGAGCAGCGCTACGTGGCGGAGGTCACCACCCCCGATCGCCAGGTGGCTGGCCCCGTGCGCTGGGCGCCCTGGCCCACGCCGCCGCAACGCGCCGGCTCGCCGCGCATCGCGCTGCTGGACGTCGGCGTCAAGACCAACATCGTGCGTTCGCTCGTCAGCCGCGGCTGTCACGTGGACGTGCTCCCCTACGGCGCCAGCGTCCGCGAAGTCGAGGGCACCGACCCTGACGGTGTGGTGGTCTGCAACGGCCCCGGCGACCCCGAGCAGGCAGACCGAGCCATCGATACCGTCCGCGATCTGATCGGCACACTACCGCTCATGGGCGTTTGCCTGGGTCACCAAATCCTCGGCCTGGCCATCGGCGCCACCACCAGCCGCCTGCCCTACGGCCACCGAGGCGCCAACCAGCCGATCAAGGATCTGGATACGGGCCGCGCCCACATCACCTCACAGAATCACGGATTCCAGGTCGATGCGGCGTCGATCCCCCCGGACAGCGGCTTCCGGGTCAGCCACGTCAACCTGAACGACGGGTCGGTCGAGGGCCTGGCGCACGACTCCCTGCCGGTCTTCTCGGTCCAGTACCACCCGGAAGCCAGTCCCGGGCCTCAGGACAACCAGTACCTGTTCGACCGCTTCCTCGACCTCGTCGACAACAACCGCCGTTCATGACTCGAGCCCACCCAATAGCCCTGCCCCATGTCTGATCTCTCGTCAGTCCTCATCGTTGGCTCCGGGCCCATCGTCATTGGTCAGGCCGCCGAGTTTGACTACGCCGGCACGCAGGCCTGCAAGGCCATGCGGGAGGAAGGCGTCCGCTCGATCCTGATCAATTCAAACCCGGCCACGATCATGACCGACGAGGACATCGCCGACCGCGTCTACATCGAGCCGCTGACCGTTCCTCTGATCGAGCGTGTGATCGCCCGCGAACGTCCCGATGGCCTGCTGGCCTCGATGGGTGGCCAGACGGCTCTCAACCTGGCCGTGGATCTGGCTGACGCCGGAATCCTCGATAAGTACGGCGTGCGAGTCTTGGGCACGCCGATCGAAGCCGTCCGCGACGGCGAGGACCGCGAGCGATTCCGCGCCCTGATGCAGCGCATCGGCGAACCCGTACCCCAGAGCCGCACGGTCACATCGTTGCCCGAGGCCTGGGAGTTCGCCCAAACCTGCGGTTTCCCCCTCATCATCCGCCCCGCTTACACCCTCGGCGGCAGCGGCGGCGGCGTCGCATATCACGAGGACGAGTTTGAAGCGGTGGTCTCGCTCGGCCTGCAAACCAGCCCCATCCGGCAGGTGCTGATCGAGCGCTCGCTGCTCGGCTGGAAGGAAGTCGAATACGAGGTGATGCGCGACGGCGCCGACAACTGCATCACCGTCTGCAACATGGAGAACTTCGATCCGATGGGCGTCCACACCGGCGACTCCATCGTCTTCGCCCCCTCACAGACGCTGAGCGACAAGGAGTATCAGATGCTCCGGAGCGCGTCGCTCAAGATCATTCGCGCGCTTGGTGTTGAAGGCGGCTGCAACATCCAGTTCGGCCTGGACCCGGACTCGTTCGACTACTTCGTGATCGAGGTCAATCCACGGGTCAGCCGCTCATCCGCCCTCGCCTCAAAAGCCACCGGCTACCCCATCGCCCGCATCGCCGCCAAAATCGCACTCGGCCGCCGGCTGGACGATCTGCGCAACCCCATCACCCAGACGACATCCGCGGCGTTCGAGCCGGCCCTGGACTACGTCGTGACCAAGATCCCCCGCTGGCCGTTTGACAAGTTCGCGCGCGCGGATCGACGGCTGGGCACTCAGATGAAAGCCACCGGCGAGGTCATGGCCATCGAACGCACCCTCGAGGCCTCTCTCAACAAGGCTGTCCGCGGCATGGAAAACGGCGGACGCACGTTGCTATGGGAAGACCCCGAGTGGGCATCCAACGATGCCGCCATTTGGTGGCGTATCGAGCACGCCCACGACGAACGGCTCTGGGCCGTAATGGCCGCCCTGCGGCGCGGCGCAACCCCTGACGAAATCAACCGCCGATCCGGCATCGACCGCTTCTTCCTCGACAAGCTCGCCAACATCCTGGCCACCGAGCGTCGCCTGCTCGCCGAGCCCCTGACGCCTGACCTCGTTTGGCTCGCCAAGCGCCAGGGTTTCTCCGACGCCATGATCGCCTCGCTCGGCGACACCTTGCCCGAGCGCGTCCTCGAGCTGCGAGAGACCGCAGGTATGCGTCCCACCTACAAGATGGTTGACACCTGCGCGGCCGAGTTCGACGCGGCGACGCCCTATTTCTGGAGCACCTACGAGGCCGAGAATGAAGCCCTGGTCCGCGGCGAGCCGGCCGCCGTCGTGCTTGGCAGCGGTCCGATTCGCATCGGACAGGGCATCGAGTTCGACTATTGCTCCGTGCACTCCGCCTGGGCGTTGGAGGACGCCGGACGTGAAAGCGTGCTCATCAACTCCAATCCGGAAACGGTGAGCACCGACTTCGACACCTCCACTCGCCTCTACTTCGAAGCCCTTGACGAAGAAAGCGTCGCCGAGGTGCTCCGTAACGAAGCGACAGATGGCTCAGCCCCGCCCATCGTGACCCAATTCGGCGGACAGACAGCCATCAATCTGGCCGGTCCGCTCTACAACGCTGGATTCCGGATCGCCGGGAGCGGAGTTGCCGCCATCGACGAGGCCGAGAACCGCGACAAGTTCGACCGCTTCCTGGAACGTCTCGGCATCCTGCGTCCACCCGGTGCTGCCGTCACCCGCATTCGCGACGCCCTGGATGTGGCCGACGGCCTCGGCTACCCGGTCGTGGCGCGCCCGTCGTACGTCCTTGGCGGCCGCGCCATGCAGGTCGTGGATGATCGCGCGGAGCTCGAGAGTTATGTCGAGAAAGTCACCCAGCCGTCACCTGAACACCCCGTCCTCATCGACAAGTACCTGCAGGGTCGCGAGGTCGAAGTTGACGCGATCTGTGACGGCCGTGACTCCCTCATCCCCGGCATCATGGAACATATCGAACGTGCGGGCGTGCATTCCGGCGACAGCTTCGCTGTCTACCCGCCCGTCAGCGTCAGTCCCGATGAAGAGGCCGTACTCCTCGACTACACCCAGCGCATCTGCGCTGGCCTCCGCGTGCGCGGCCTCGTCAACATCCAGTACGTGCTGTTCGGGGGCCAGGTCTACGTGCTGGAGGTAAACCCACGCGCCAGCCGCACCGTCCCCTTCCTCAGCAAGGCCACCGGCGTGCCCATGGTCAAGCTGGCCACCCGGGTGATGTTCGACGCGACCCTCGCCGACCTCGGCTACGAGCCTGGCCTTGTCCCGTCGCGCCCCCTGTTCGCCGTCAAGGCGCCCGTGTTCTCCACCGGCAAGTTGTCCGGCGTCGACACCTACCTCGGCCCGGAGATGAAATCCACCGGCGAGGTCATGGGCGTGGACTCCACGTTCCCCGCCGCCCTCCACAAGGCCATGATCGCCTCCGGCATCGACGTGCCAGGCAGCGGCGACCTTCTGGTGTCGATCGCCGACCGCGACAAAGCCGAAGCCGCCCCCATCGTCGCCGACTTCGCCGACCTCGGGTTCGGCCTGTTGGCCACCGAAGGCACCGCCGACTACATCGAGACCCACCTGCACCTGCCCGTGCGACGCGTAGGCAAGATGCGCAGTGGCAGTCCCAATGTCGAGGACTTCATCCGCGAAGGCCGCGCGGCTCTGGTGATCAACACGCTCACCGGACGCCGCGAGGCAATCCAGGACGGCCACTACATGCGCCGCGCCGCCGCCGAGACCCGAACCCCCTGCCTGACCTCCCTGGACACGGCGCGGGCGCTCGCCGACGCCTTGCGCCGGGCCCGCGGCCAATTCGACGTGCGAACGATCGACGAATACCGCTCACTTCCCGCATGACCCGGCGGATCGAGTCCGCCCGCGTCCTGCGCAACACGCGAATCACCGAACGGCTGTGGTGGTGCGAATACGAAGCGCCCCTCACCGCCGCCAGCGCCCGCCCCGGCCAGTTCGCGCACGTCCTTTGCAGCTCGCCCGACCAGTTGGATCCGCTCCTGCGTCGGCCGCTCAGCTTCAGCCGCATCGAACCCGACCTCGGACGGGTCGCATTCCTGATTGACACGGTCGGACGCGGCACAGCCTGGCTCGTGGATCAGCCGGAGGGAACCGAAATCGACATGCTGGGCCCGCTTGGCGGCAGCTTCGATCTCCAACCAGATCGTGCACGGGCGCTCATGGTTGGCGGAGGCATCGGCCTGGCGCCCCTCATTGCGCTCGCCGACCTTGCACCGGCCCAGGGGGTACACGTGCGCCTGCTCGCCGGCGGACGCGATGCCCATCAAGTCACCCCGCGAGAGTGGCTCCACTCCGACGTCCAGTACCACGTCGCCACCGATGACGGCGCCCTCGGCCATCACGGCTTCATCACCGACCTGGTCCAGGACCACTTCGGCTGGTGCGACCAGATATTCGTCTGCGGGCCGACGCCCATGATGCGCGCCATGGCCGAACTCACCGACGATTTAACGGCAATCCACGGCCCACGCCCCGCCTTCACTTCGCTTGAGGCCCGCATGGGTTGCGCCATGGGCGTCTGCTATTCCTGCGTGGTCCAGACCACCACCGGCCCCCGACGTGTCTGCCACGACGGCCCCGTCTTTCCCCAGTCAACCCTCACTTGGACCTGGCACCACGAACCAACCGCAACTGCGCCATCCGTCGGCTAGCAAACCTCCAGGTTTGCGCCACCGTTCGCGTCGCGCGTTTGCGTGACGCGACAGCGGACCGAATAGGACCAGTCGGCTGTGGCCTCAATCCAGCCGTTGACGTCCGGGTGTGAGCTGAGAGCGGTGTGGACTTCAGCGAGCTGGCCAGCGCTGACTCGGTCAGCGGCGGTCAGTACTGGCCAGAGTCGGGCTGCCGAAGGCACGGACTTGCGGCCGGCGCGCGAATCCAGGAGCAGGGTCATGACGTGATCGACCGTCAGGTGCCAACCTGGCTCCATACCCAGAATCTCTGCGGCGAGTTCAGGCCGGTGAACGTGCCGCTCGGCCAGGGGGCGGCCCACCGCAGCCAGGCAAGCCACGGGAATCACCAGCGTCGCGCCGACCGGCATAGCGGGTTCGTGGTCCGCGGGCGCCTTGAGCAGGCGGCGACGGGCGCCGTCAGCTTCGACGATTAGGACATCGGCGCCGGACACACGCAGCAATTCCGGGGCAAACTCCGGCTGAATCCCGTTGTAGCGGCGCGGGGTGGGGGCGGCGGTGACGACGGTGACGACGGGATGTGCGTCCAGCACTGGCGGCAGTTCGATACGCCAACGGTCGGGCGGTGTGATCAGAAGATGCGGCGCGCGGGCCATTGAGGGCCGGTGGATGGTGGTGGACTTGGTTGTGACGACTCGCAGGCCGCGTTCCGCCAAGGCGCTGGCCAGGGCGAACATGGTTGTGGTTTTGCCCCCAGCGCCCACGATGGCGACGATGTCGCCGGGTCCGGCGATTTCCGCCAGCGAGCAGTTGGACGCGCACTGCGACGTCACGATCCCGATCTCATCAGTAGGCTTCCTGCATCACGGCGAGCAGCCGGCGGCTGTTGTACAAGCACCGCGCGTACACTGCGAGCGGGATTCCATGAACAGGGGTTGTGCATGCCCTGCGCGCTGATTACGGGCATTACGGGTCAAGATGGCTCATATCTGGCGGAATTCCTGCTGGAGAAGGGCTACACAGTCGTCGGCGTCGTCCGTCGCACCAGTACCGAGAACAACGGTCGCATCCAGCATCTGCAGGATGACCTGGTGCTGGAGCCGGGCGACTTGCACGATCAGTACTCATTGATCGAGATCATGCAGCGGCACCGGCCGGACGAGGTGTACAACCTGGCGGCGCAGTCGTTTGTCGCGGCGTCGTGGCGACAGCCGGTGCTCACCGGCGAGGTGTCGGCGTTGGGTGCGACTCGGGTGTTGGAGGCCATTCGCGCGGTGGATCCCACTATCAAGTTCTACCAGGCGTCAAGCAGCGAGATGTTCGGCCAGGTGCAGGAATGGCCGCAGAGCGAAACCACGCCGTTCTATCCGCGCAGCCCCTACGGAGTCGCCAAGCTCTATGCCCACTGGATCACGGTCAACTATCGAGAGAGCTATGGAATGTTCGCCTGCTCCGGCATCTGCTTCAACCACGAGTCGCCGCGGCGCGGCCTGGAATTCGTCACGCGCAAGCTCAGTTATTCGGCGGCTCGGGTGTACCACGAAGTGGTGCAGAACGTCCCGTTCGGCGACCTGTCCACCCGTCGAGACTGGGGATACGCGCCGGACTTCGTACGCGGCATGTGGTTGATGCTCCAGCAGGACGAGCCCCGCGACTACGTGCTGGCAACGGGCGAGACGCACACCGGCCACGAGTTCGCCAACCTGGCGTTCGGTCACCTGGGCCTTAACGCCCAGGACCACATCACCATGAGCGAGGACCTGTTGCGGCCAGCCGAGGTGCATCGCTTGATTGGGGATCCTTCGGCGATTCGCAACGATCTGGGCTGGGAACCGTCGGTCACCTTTGAGGAGTTGGTCCGCATCATGGTGGACGCCGACATGGAACTCGTGGCTAATGAGATCGCGCACGCGGAAATAGCCGCCGGCCGCAGCGCGAGCTAAGTCTGGCGCGAAAGGTGACGGGTTCGGTCCTCGTTACTGGAGCGTCCGGGTTCATAGGTTCGTACACAGTGGCGGCGTTTCGAGACGCCGGTCGCGACGTCGTGGGATCTTCCTTCGGCGGCGACGACAGTCTTGTGGCGCTGAATCTGCGCGATGCCGGACAGGTTGATGGCGCGATAGCTCGCGTGCGGCCGTCCGTTGTCGTGCACCTGGCGGCCATTGCCAATCCCGGCGAGGCGCAGGCGGATCCCGCGCGGGCGTACGACGTGAATGTGCTCGGGCAGCTGAGACTGATCCAGTCGCTGCTGCGGCATGCGCCCGAGGCTCGCCTGGTAGCCATGAGCAGCGCCGAGATCTACGGCCGGATCGAGACTGGCGAGTTGGTCAGCGAGGACGCGCCGCTGCGGCCGGCATCGGTGTATGCGGCCACCAAGGCGGCGGCGGATCTGCAGGCGCTGCAATACCATCTGTCGGACGGACTGGATGCGGTGAGGTTGCGCTTGTTCGGCAGTGTTGGACCGGGACGTTCGACCGACTACTTTCCGGGCCGCCAGGTGCATGCCGTGGCGGCCATTCTGGACGGACGGACCGAGCCGGTCGTGCCGACCTTCAGCTTGGCGGGAGCCCGCGACTACGTGGACGTGCGCGATGTTGCGCAAGCCATCGTGGCGGCGGCTGAGCGGGGACGATCCGGCGCGGTTTACAACGTGGCGACGGGACGTGCCTGGCCGCTACGGCAGATCGTCGAACGCTTGATTGCGATCGGCGGCATTCGCGCCGAGATCCACGAGGAACGCAAACTACCACCGGGACGGCACGGCGCCGTCGTTGCCGGCGACGCCACCCGCTTGCGCTCGGACACCGGCTGGCAACCTCGAATCACTATGGACCAGTCGCTGCGCGACGCGCTGGTCCACGCCCGCCAGGCAGCGGCGGCGGAGGCTTAGGGCGATGGCTCTGACCGAAACCCCCATCAAGTTCGGTACCGACGGCTGGCGCGCCGTCATCGGCGGCGACTACACGTTTCGCAACGTTGGCCGGGTGGCGCAGGGGTTTGCGACCTTCGTGCGCCGCAACTGGCGCTGGGAGAACGGGATCGTGGTCGGCTACGACCGCCGTTTCGGTTCGGAGCGCTTTGCTGCGCACGTCGCGTCGGTGCTGGCCGGCAACAGCATTCCCGTGCATCTCGTGAACGCTCCGTGCCCAACGCCCGTGGCGGCATTCAGTACCGCCGACCTGCGAGCCGCCGGCGCGGTGATGATCACCGCCAGCCACAACCCGCCGGCTGACAACGGGTTCAAGGTCCGCACGGCCACCGGCGCGGCCGTGGATCCGGATGCGCTGGCGCTGATCGAGGATGCTGTGGCGGCCGTCGACGGAGACGCAGTGCGATTCCTGGACGCCGAGACGGCCGAGCGGGCCGGTTTGCTGCGCGAGTTCAGTCCCGACGCGGCCTATCTCGACCACGTGGCCAACCTGGTGGACCTCGAAGCGCTGCGCGCCCGCGCCATGCGGGTGGTGGTGGACGCGATGTATGGATCGGCGGCCGGTTGGCTGCCACGCATTCTCGAGGGCGGACGGCTTGACGTGACGGAGATTCACAGCGACTGGAACCCGCGGTTTCCCGGATTGGCACGCCCCGAGCCGATTCCCCCGCAGACGGATGAGGTCGCGCAGGTGGTTCGGGACACATCGGCTGCTGTGGGCATCGTGACCGACGGCGACGGCGACCGGCTGGGGGTCGTTGACGAGCATGGCGCCTTCGTAGACCAGCTGCGCACGATCGGCCTGCTGGCGTACTACTTCCTCGAGCACACAGGATCGCGAAACCCCCTGGTAAAGACCCTCACAACCTCGTCAATGCTGGAACGCCTGGGGCAGCAGTACGACGTCCACGTCGAGGAAGTCGGCGTGGGCATGAAGTTCGTGGCCCCGGCCATGCACAACCTCAACGCCGTGATGGGCGGCGAGGAGAGCGGCGGCTACGTCTTCCAGCCGCACATGCCGGAGCGTGACGGCGTCGTGGCGGGGCTCTATTTCCTGGACCTGATGGCGCGCGAGGGCAAGACGCCGGCCGAACTTGTGGCCCTGCTCTTCGAAAAGCTCGGGCGCGAGTACCACTACGCGCGGTATGACCTGGAGTTCCCAGCCGAAGCCCGAGCCGAAATCGAAGGGCGGGTGCAGGCTTGGCTGCCGAGCGCCATTGACGGATCGACCGTCCTGCGTCGAAACGAGATGGACGGCTTCAAGTATTACCTGGACGATGAGAGTTGGCTGCTGATCCGCTTCTCGGGCACCGAGCCGCTGCTCCGTGTCTACACGGAGACCACGTCGAAAGAGCGCGTGGCGACGTTGCTGGAACTAGGGGCGCGCGCCGCCGGCGTGGAAGTAGGGTCGGGATGAGCGATCAACACGTGACGGTCGTCGCCAAGCCCTGGGGTCGCGAGGTCATTTACGCGTCCACCGAGCTGTACATCGGCAAGATCATCGAGATCAACGACGGCGCGCGGTTAAGCCTCCAGTACCACGAAGCGAAGGACGAGACGATTTATGTTTTGGACGGTCGGTTGCGGCTGGTGATCGGCGACTCGGCCGAGGCGCTGGAGGAGCGCGACCTGGATGAGGGCGCCAGTGTGCGTGTGCTTACCGGCAAGGTGCACCGATACGAGGCGCCGCACGGGGATGTGCGCGTATTGGAAGTCTCGACCCCACACCCCGACGACGTGGTGCGGCTGGTGGACGACTATGGACGCGAGGGTACGTCGGCGCCCTGACGTTCGGCCCGAATTGCCGTGGCGCGCCGGTGATGGGCGAGCGCGATTGCCTCCGCCACAAGGTAAGCGGCCGCGATGGCCGTCCCGATCAGCAGCACGGTGAGGACGCTACGCGGCGAGTCGTGCGCGAACGCGTAGCCGGTGACCGTTGCGACCAATATGACGGCCAGACCCATCCAAACGCGCAGGTGACCGGCGCCGATGTGCAGACTGGCGGTCACCGCCGCGATGGCCAGGAGAGCGGCGGCCGCCACGTAGAGGGGAAGCAGTTCGGCGTAGGGTGGGTAGCGGTCACCGAAGATCAGGCCATACACGCCGTCCGGCCAGGCCAGGATGATAAGTGCGCAGGCGCCGGAAACCGCGGCCATCAGCGCCAGGCTCGCCAGGTAGGCGCGGATGATTCCCGCGCCAACGGCCGCCCGCCAGACGACGAAGGGCAAGAGCACGATCCCCACCATCATTCCGCTCCAGAAGACGATGCGTCCGATGAGTGCCAGCGCGGCGTAGGCGGCGGCTTCATCCGGGCTGAATAAGACTTTGACAGCCAATACGTCCAGGTGCAGCAGTCCGGCTAGCGCGAAGAGGATCAGCGCCACGCGTACGTGATCCGAAATTCCCAGCGGCGACGCCTCCTGCTCAGCCGGGTCGTCGGGTCGATTCAAGACGCCGCGGGCACTCAGCCAGCCAAAGACGATGCCCCCCAGCGCCGACGCCGGACTCGCCAACAGGGCGCCGGTGGCCCCGCCGCCGGCCAATACGGTTGCCGCGCCAACGATGAGGCGTCCGAAGCCGTGGGCGGCCAGAGCGACACCGAGCCCGACGAATTCGCGGGCGCCCTGCGTGATTCCGCGCGCTACCGGTTCGAATGTCAGGCCGCCGGCGGCAATACCAGCAACCACGACCGGCCACGGCGAGGTCAATTGCAGCGCGGACTGAATGAGCGGGGACGCCGCCGCAATACCGAGCATCAAGATTACGGAGACGAGGCCGGTCCAGCGGACAACCGACCGGGTGAGGGTTCGTAGTTCGTTGAGTCGTCCGAGCGCGACCAGTTCGGCGGCTCGGCGCGCCACCAGCGTTTGAATGACCTGGGCCGGAGTTACCAGCAGCGACAGCGCGCCGAGCACGGCAAAGGCCTCGGCGTAGGCGCGCGGCTCCAATCCGCGGGCCATGATGAGCTGAAACGCAGACGTTGCGGCGCTTCCGGCCAGGAGAAACGGCGCCAGCTGGCCGTTGTCCCGCAGGATCGTCCCAACGATGCGCGGGGCCGACGCCGAAGCGTCAACCCGAGAGGTGTCGAAGCTGGTGTTCAGTCCTTGTAGTCGTCCCGCGCCGGACTCCAGGCCTCGATCAGGAAACAGCTGCTGGTCGCCGTGGCCTCATGGGGCACGTTGGACGGAACGACCCAGCAGTTCCCTGGTTCGATGGCGTGGACTTCGTCGCCAATCGTGAGGTCAAACGTGCCCTCGATGCAATAGCCGATCTGCTCGTAAACGTGGTCGTGCAAGGGCACCACGCCGCCTTCCTCCAGGTGGATCTCGGCCATCAGCATCGTCTCGCCCCATAGCAGCGTGCGCCGGCGAACGCCGGGCATCATGTCCGCAAAGGGTCGGTCAGTGTTCGAAGTTGTCGGCACGCTCAGGCTCCTCGTGAGTCACGCTTGGCGCATTGTCGCAAGCGCGGGCACTCCGGTGGGTCATTTGTTCGAGACGCCATCCAGGGCCCGGCGAATCAAGTCAAGGCTGGGTTTTTGGCCTTCGACCCCCAGCGGCGGCCAGTCGCCCTTGAGGCCAGTCTCGGAGGAGATGCAGACGATTTCGGCGTCAGGGTCGATCAGACCCTCCTGCGCCAACCGAGCCGTAACGGCCAGGGGAACGGCGCCGGTCGGTCCGACCCAGAGGCCTTCGACCTGCGCGAGCCGGCGTTGCATGTCCAGCGTTTCCTGATCGGGGACGTCACCGGCCAATCCGTCCTGTTCGCGGATGCGGCGCAGGGTCAGCCGGCCCTTGGCCCCCATGTCGCCGACGGCGGTGCCTTCGGCAACCGTGTAGCCGATCGTCTTCGCCCGCAGGTCGTCGCCGGATCGCCAGGCCTCGGCGATGGTGTTGGCCTCGGTGGACTGCGCGGAAACCGGCCGTGGCGGCTTCTCGATGCGCCCGGTGGCCGCAAGCGCCGCCCAGCCGCGTTGACTCGCCAGGAGTGTCTCGCCCATCCCAACCGGGTACACCATCAGATCCGGCGCGCGGCCGAGCTGTTCGTATGTCTCCAGGGCGATCGACTTCTTGCCTTCCTGCTTGAACGGATTGCGCGTGGCGCCGCCGTCGAAGAACCAACGGCGATCCACGGCGGCGTCGAAGTGCCGGATCATGTCGTCGTAGACACCCTCGTACCAGATCACGTCGCTGGCCACGCCCGCGAGGTGAGCCATCTTGGCCGCCGTGCTACGCGTGTAGCAGCACACCAGGCCGCGGAGCCCGGCGCGTGCCGCGTACGTGGCGATGGAGGAGGCGGCGTTCCCAGTGGACACGACGCCCACGGCATCGAACCCGAACTGGCGGGCGCACGCGACGGCCGTCTGGCTGGATCGGTCCTTCACGGTCCCGGTGGGGTTGGAACCTTCGAACTTAATCCAGAGTCGGCGCAGGCCGAGTTTCGCGCCGAGGCGCGGAATCTGAAAGAGCGGCGACAGTTGCTCGCCCAGGGTGACGAAGTTGGTGCCGTCCTGCACAGGCATCCACGCGGCGTAGCGCCAGACGCCCGTTCGATGGGGCTGAACCAGTGGCTCGTCCTTCAAGCGCTGCAGGTCGTATTCGATCTCCAGCAGCCCGCCACAGGCCTGGCACGCCAGGCGGTATTCGAGCGCGTGGGACTGCTGACAGTCAACGCACCGAAGGTTGGTGGCTGCGGATTCGGAGCGCACGGGTCCGGTCGGTGAATTGCGGGAAGCGACAGGGTACCGCCCCTGATGCGTCGAACGCCTTGCCGGGGGGAGCCGGCAAGGCGTTCGGAAGGGGAGGGAGCGTCCCGAGTTAGTTCAGGCTGTGGGACAAAACTCGCTTCTGACGTCGGGCGCAGCCGGCGCAGTGGCTGGTGCCCGGCAGCAGCTCGAGGCGAAGCGGTTCGATCAGGCCCCCGCAGTCCTGGCACTGGTCCGGGTTGTGGCCGCTGGGCAATGTCCTGAGCACCTCCTGGATCGCGACTCGCAAATCGCGATCGGATGCGTCGCGTGCGCTATCGGCCAAACCGTCGGTCTGCGATTCACTCATGAACGTACCTTCGTGGGCAATCGTGGGCGGGCCGTACAAGCGGCCCGCCCACGGCGCCGGCGGCTCCTACGCAGGCTCGATGGCGATAGAGGCGGCCCTGGCCTCCTCGGCCTTGGGAACGCGCACGGTCAGAACGCCGTTCTCGTACCGAGCCCCGGCGCCGGCGGCGGTCGTGCGCACCGGCAGCGGAACGCGGCGGTAGAAGCGGCCCGCGCGACGCTCGCGAACGTGGTACCGGCTGCCTTCGTCCGACTCAGCCTGCGATCCGTCGTCGTGCGCGCCCTGAATGATCAGGTCACCTTCGGCGGTCGTTATCTCAAGGTCCTGCGGTCGGAATCCGGGCACCGACGCTCGCACGACAACTGCGTCATCGGTCTCCTCGATGTCCACCGGCGGCAGCCAGCCCGGGCTGTCGTGGAACGCCTGCCGGAACGGCCGGGCAAACCACTCGTCGTCGAAGAATCTTGGCGCGATCGCTCGGCGGCGAGCCTGCGGCCGCCAACTTCGGATAGCAAAGGTCATCTGAAACCCTCCATGCACTACAGTCAACTGCTGACGATTGGATCATAAGAGTTGAGCCTATACCTGTCAAGTCTTACAGGCAGACTATCTGCGCCCCCTGCACGCAAGTCTGCGGGCCACACATAAGTGCCCGAAAGGGCCAGGTGCAATTCGACGACGCGGGGCGGGGCGAAACGCTGGAGTCAGAAGCCGGCCGGGGCGTCCAATCCCAGCCGCTCGGCCATCGCGGTCAGCGGCTCGACCACGCTGGCCGGGTAGGCGATGCCGTTGGCGACCCGGTCCTCGAACAATTCCCACTCGGGCTGGCCGGGCATTTGCACCTTGGAGAAACCAGCCGCCGGTGGCAGCGCATTAACGGCGCGGCTTTGCTCATCCATGGCCGTGCGGAAATCATCGAGCGGGAGGAAGGCGCCGACATCGATGGTCAGAAAAAACAGGCTGCCGCGTGGCAGTCGATTCTCCGGGTCGAGTGCGCCCTTGATCAGCGTGGCGCCGTCGCCGGAGAGCACCCCGGCCATGAGATCGTGCACCAGCCCGATGCCGTAGCCCTTGGGTCCCCCGGCCGGGAGCACATAAGCGAGTTTTGACGCGTCGGTCGTTGGATTGCCTTCGCTGTCCGTGGCGACACCCTCGGGCAGGGATCCGGTGGTCGCTCCCACCATGTGTAGTTTGTTGAGGGCATAGGCGCCGGACGCCATGTCCAGCACGACCGGATGGGCCCCGTGGGTCGGAAAGGCCCAGGCCAGCGGCGTGTTGCCGGTAGCGGGCTGTCGGCTACCGGTGGCGAGCATGCAGGGCCCGGCCATGTTGCTGGCGGCATGCCCGATCAGACCGGCATCGGCCGCCATCAGCGCCCAGTAGGCCGCCGCGCCGAAGTGGCCCGTGTCCGACACCGCCGCAACGCCAACGCCCCGGTTGTGCGCGAGGTCGATCGCGGCCTGCATGCCAGCCCAGCCTCCGAGCTGTCCGAGCGAGCGGTCGCCGTTCACAACGGCGGCTCCAGTCGAGTGGCTGACGCGAATGTTGGGTGTTGGGTTGATCGCGCCTGCTTGAAGGGCTTCCGTGTAGGCGGCCAGCAGCCGTGTCCCGTGGGAGAACACGCCGCGCAGATCGGCATGCACCAGCGTCTCCACCACCAGGATTGCGTCATCGCCGGGTACACCGGTCGCGGTTAGGGCGCTTGTGCCGAATGCGCGCATCTCGTCGGCCGGAACGTGCACATCGCCGATGTCGTAGCGCAGCCGGTCGCTCATGCGTCCCACTCCGGATCCACGCCGTAGGTGCGGCCCGTTTCTGCCACTGCGTCCAGCAGCCCGCTCGGATAGCCGATGCCGCGCTCAATGGCGTCGGCCCGCTTGAGCCACTCGGGTTCGCCGGGGACCAACACTCGGTCGAATCCCTCGGCTGGCTGCAACGCGTGAATCGCGTCAATCGTCTCGTCCATGTCGGCAAGGAACTCGGCCAGCGAGCGGAAGGCTTCTACGCGAATGGCCACGAACACCTGACCGACGGTCCCAAGGTGGTCGGGCGTTCGATTCACCGCGGCAGTGGCCCCGGCCAGAATGCCGGAAAGTGTTTCCATGACGATGCCGAGGCCGAAGCCCTTCGGTCCGGCGAATGGGTTGAGCCAGACGAGTTGGTTCGGGTCGGTCGTGGGGTTGCCGTCGGCGTCCACACCAACATCCGCGGGAATCGACTGGCCGGTGGCGGCGGCCACTCGCACTTTGCCGAGTGCTGAGAAGCCGACGGCCATGTCCGCCACGACGGGATAATTCCTGCCGGCCGGGAGTGCCCAGGCGATGGGGCCATTCGTAAGCGCCGGCGTCCGGCTGCCGAACGCCAACACGCCGGAGGCCCCGCCGCCGCTACTGGTGACGAAAGCGATGCACCCGGCGTCGACGGCCTGCAGCGCCCAGTGCGCCGCCGGCCCAAAGTGACGACCATTGTGAACGCAGACCATGCCGGCCGCGCCCTCGTTCGCAAGGTCAATGGCTCGCTGCATCCCGGCCTGCGCCGACACGGCTCCGGGCGCGCCGCCGGCGTCGAGCGCGGCTGTTGCCGGCCGCTCCTGCAGGGTGAGGATTTCCGCGTCGGGCTTCACGAGTCCAGAACGGATTTCAGCTGTGTAGGGCGTCACCCGGGTCACGCCGTGAGAGAACACGCCGCGCGCATCGGCTTCCACCAGCACATCGGCGATGAGGCCGGCCCGGTCCGCCGACACGCCGGCCGCCCGCATCACGCTCGTCGTAAACGCGCGCATGCGCTCAACCGGCACGCGCTGGCCCACGGCGGCCTGCGCGAAGTCGGCGCTCATGGGTTGGCCGCGATGGAAGCCCGAATCTCCCGGCCCAGGACTTCCACGCCGGTGCGCAGCTGGTCGTGCGGGGCGTGGCTGAACGCCAGGCGAATGGCGCCAAGGCCGTCGCTGTCCACGCGAAAGACCGAGCCGCTGCGCACCAGCACCCCGGCGCGCTCACAGCGCTGAATCACGTCATCCAGCAACTCGGGCCGGCGCAGCGTCAGCCAGAAGAAGAAGCCGCCGTTCGGCCGCACCCAGGTCGCGAGATCGCCAACATGCTGCTCCAGCGCGGCGAGCATGATGTCGCGGCGCTCGCGATAGACGTCCTGCAAGCGCGCGATCTGCTCTTCCATGTGTTCGCGCATGAATTCCGACGCCAGGGCGGACGCAAAGGGACTGGTGCCGCCATCGGTCTTGAGCGGCAGGATGCGATCGGCCAAAGCAGGCGAGGTGAGAATCCAGCCAAGCCGGATACCTGCGCCGAGGATCTTGGAGAACGTACCGGCGCGCGTCACCAGCCCCGTGCCGCCATCCAGCTCATACATGGAAGGCGGCCGCTCGCCGTCGTAGTGCAATTCGTAATAGGCGTCGTCTTCAAATACGGGCACGCCGTGCCGGTGACAAACCTCAAGCACCTCCAGGCGACGCTCCCGTGTGATGGTCGTGCCCATGGGGTTTTGAAACGTGGGAATCGTGTAAAAGATGGCGGGCTCACGGGTGGCGAAAAGCTCATCCAGAGCATCGATTCGGGGGCCGTCGGCGTCCCAGTCCACATGTGCGCCGTGGTCGCTGACACGCCGCACAAATAGGGCGCCGAACGATGCGTGGTCAAGCGCAATGAACTGGTCTCGATTAACAAACGTACGCAGCACCATGTCAATGGCCTGGCCGGACCCGTTGGTGATGATGATCTGGTCGCGATCCACCTCGAGTCCCTCGAAAACCCGCAGTTTTTCGCGAACCACGTCCACCAGTTCCAGGCTTCCCTTGCGCCGGCCGTACAGCAGGGCCGGGTAGTTCTCGGGCAGGGCGTTGCGCGCAGCCTCGACCATCTGCTCAAGGGGCAGTGCCTCATTGGCGGGCTGACCAACCAGCAGGTCCGCCACAATGTCCTCGGGCGCGCCGGACGCCGAGACCATCGTGCCCGGCTCGGCGCGCTGACGAGCCTCATCGCTCAGGCAGCATTCGATGTCGAAGGTAGTAGTCACGGCGCCGGCGGATCCTGAAGGTCGGCTAATAGATGCCGCCCTCGCTCATAAAGTCGTCTTCGGGCTTCGTGGCCACCGGAATCGGTCGGTTCTCGCACACGATGGCTTCGGTGGTCAGCGTCATGATGCCGACGCTCACAGCGGCCCGGATGGCCGCGATTTCGATCGCGGCCGGATCGATGATGCCGCGTTCGTAGAGGTCCGTGTAGTCGCCGTGGACAGCGTCCCAGCCGTGCCAGTCCGGCAGCTTGCGCACTCGGTTGACAATGACGGACGGGTTGGCGCCCGAATTGCGGGCAATGCGCCGCATCGGCGCTTCCAGCGCGTCGACCAAAATGCGAGCTCCCACGGCGGCATCACCGGTGAGCTCGTCGGCGACCTCTGCGGCAGCGGCCTGAGCACGGATCAAAGACGTGCCCCCGCCCGGAACGATTCCCTCCCGCAGGGCCACTTTAACGGCGCCCACGGCATCGTCGGCTTTGTCCTTGAGGTGGTTGATTTCCTGCTCCGTCACACCACCGACCGCCACGATGCCCACTGCGCCGCCCAACCGGGCGATGCGGCGTTCCAGTTTCTTCACGAAGTTCGGATTCGTCTCTTCCTCAAGCTGGGCCCGCAACTGATTCTGGCGATCCTGGATATCGGCCTCATGGCCGGCGCCTTCGAGAATGATGGTCGCTTCGCGGTTGGCCACGATGCGACGGCAAAAGCCCAACCACTCCAGCGGGACATCCTGCCAGCGGATGCCCAGGCTGCTGGACACGACGGTGGCGCCGGTAAGCACGGCCAAGTCTTCGAGAAGGTCGCGCATCTCATCGCCGAACGAGGGTGATTGGATCGCCACCACGTTCAGGTTGCCGCGCAGCTTGTTCTGGAGCACGAACGTCAGCGCGTCATGCCTGAGAATGTTCGACACCAGGAGCAAGTTGCGATTGTCGCTGGACGCGACCTTATCGAGAATGCTTGTGAGTTGATCGGCCGACGTCAGATCCTGATCGGTCAGCAAAACCCGGGCATTCTCCAGCGAGCCCTGCATCTTGTGGGTGTCGGTCACGAAATAGGGCGAAATCCAGCCCTTGTCCACCTGCAGTCCCTCGACGTAGCGGGCTTCCAGGCGCACGCCCCAGCGGTGGTAGTCCACCGTGACCAGACCGTCGCGTCCGACGCGGCTCATGATCTCACCGACGATTCTCCCGAGTTCGACGTCGTCGCCCGAAATGGTGGCGACGTGCCGAATCTCGTCGGCGTTTTCCACGGGCCTGGCCAGGTCGCGCAGACGCTCGATGGCGGCTTCCTGGGCCCGCCATAAGCCCTCACGCAGGAGCATGGCATTCGCGCCCGCGGCGATGTTGTACAGACCCCGGTGCACGATGGCCTGCGCCAGGACGGTGGCGGTGGTCGTGCCGTCCTCCGTCATGGAATTCGTCTTGGCGGCCGCCTCCTTCATGATCTGGATGCCCAGATCAAGAAGAACGTCGTTCACCCGCTCGATCTCATTCGCGACGGTGACACCGTCGTTCGTGATCTGCGGGGGGCGCAGCGTTCGCGCGAATGCCACGTTTCGCCCACGAGGCCCGAGCGTGGACCCTACGGTGTTGGCAACGATGTCGATGCCGGCGCGCAGCGTCTCACGGGCCTCGTGACCGAAGCGAACTTCCTTCTTCTCGGGCGGAGGAAGCTGGTCCCCAATTGTGCCCGGAATCTTGGGCAAGGCGACTCGCTAGCTAATGATGGCGAGGACGTCGCGCTCGCTGACGATCAGGTAATCCTCATCGTCCAGGCGCAACTCGGTTCCCGCGTACTTGGCGTAGAGAACCTTGTCGCCTTCCTTGATTTCGAGCGGGATCGTCGTGCCCTCGTCGTTCACACGACCGGACCCAACAGCCAGCACGGTGCCTTCCTGCGGCTTTTCCTTGGCGGTGTCGGGCAGAACCAGCCCGCTGGCGGTGGTCGTCTCGCGGTCTTCAGGCTGAATCAGCACGCGGTCGCCCAGCGGCTTGACCTTGGTCGCAACCGTGGCCATGCAATCTCCTCCGTGGCAGTCCGACGCCAGATTGAGTCTCGGCGTCAAGGATAGGTGGTAGCTGCCGAGTCGTCAGGGGCAGCAGAGAAACATAGTAGCCGATGCCGTCGCCAGCGTCACAGCAGACGCGGACGCTCGACTACCCGATGGTACCCTACCGCCACTCGCGCCGCACCGAATATTCGTAGGATGCGGCTTGTGCTGATAGCACCCACTACTAGGGGTCCGGTGTGACGCCAAGCCACGAGGCGAGCGCCCCTGCCACGCCGTTCGACCTGTTGATTCGCGGCGGTACGGTCATCGACCCAACGTCTGACGGCCCGACGCGCGCCGACGTTGCCGTTGTGGATGGCCGCATTGCGGCGGTTGCTCCCGATCTGGTCGGCGAGGCCACTGAAGTCGTGAACGCGCGCAACGCCTACGTTGTGCCTGGCCTGGTTGACTTCCACGTCCACGTGTATTGGGGCGCCACCGTGTGGGGCCTGGAAGCCGACAAGATTGGCGCGGCTGGTGGAACGACGTCCTTCCTCGACACCGGGAGCGCCGGCGCTACCACACTGGCGGGAATGCGCCGCTACGTGATCGAGCCCGCCCGCACGCGAATTCGAGCCCTGGTGCACATTTGCACGGCTGGACTCGTCACAACCCTGGGCGAATTGCGCGACCCGCGCTATCTGGACATTGACGGAACCGTACGGGCGATCGATGAGAACCGTGACATCGCCCCGGGCGTGAAAATCCGGTACTCGGAGAACATCGTCGGCGAAGGCGCCCAGGCCCGGGCGTCGCTCGACGCCGCCGTGGAAGCCGCGGAGCAGGCCGGGGTCTGGCTGATGGTGCATATCGGCTACACCCCTGAACCGATTCCCGACATTCTGGCGCGGCTCCGTCCCGGCGATGTCGTCACGCACAGCTACACACCCCTGGCAGGCGGGCTGGTTGACCTGAACATCGGTGGGGTCCTGCCGGCCGTTGCCGAAGCCCGGGCCGCTGGTATCGAGTTTGACATTGGCCACGGCAAGAGCAGCTTCGGCTGGCACACGGCCCGCGCCGCGCTGGATTCAGGGTTTCCGCCCGACTACATCAGTTCGGACCTGCACCGCGGCTGCGTGCACGGTCCCGCCTTCAGCCTGCCCAACGTGATGACCAAGTTTTGGCTGCTCGGGATGCCTCTGAAAGACATCGTGGCGCGCTGCACACGCGCCCCTGCCAGGAAGCTGGGTCTTGACGCCGGCACGCTGCGCGTGGGCGCTGAGGCCGACATTACGGTGCTGGCGGTGGACGAGGCGCCGGTCTCTCTGGTGGATTGCACCGGCGAGGAACGAACCTGGGACCGTGAGCTTCGGGCCGCCCATACGTTCCGGGCTGGAATGCGGTTGGATCCCGAGATCCTGGGGCCATCGCAGGAACTGCCGGTCGAGCTTTCGTCGCGGCCGATGACCCGCGACGCAGACGCGTAGAGCTAGTCCTCCAGGTATCGCACCAGCGCCGTAAAGGCGCGGGCCAACTCGAGACCCTCCTCCTTCTCCATGTGCATCACGAGGCCGCGCTCGAGAAGCTCAAGGGTGACCGTGCCGTGTGTCGTCTCTTCGGAGATAGCCACGGCGTCGCTCAGGTAGACCTCTCGAAACACATGCTCGTGCTGATGGTCGCCGTTCGGTGATGCGCTTTCCACGTGCTCACCCCCTCCGTCGCGCCGTGGTTCAAAGTCTACTGAGGTTGTCGGCGCCGCGTCTGCCCGCGCCCACAGCACGGTCGCTCCCACGCCCGCGCGACAGTTGGTGATGGTCAGGCTGCGATGAAGGGAATCGTAAACGGCCCGCGAGGGAGCACGCAGGTCCGCCCGGTAGTCCCGACCAGTTCTCGTGTCCGCTGCGCTATGTCACCGCAAGGAACGCAGTGAGCGGCTCGGACCTCATCGTCGGTCAGTCCATCCGCGTGCAGATGCACGGTCGCGCTGTCCAGAACTCGCCCAAAAACCTGATTCTGCCACTGGTCGCCGCGCACCTGCGGTGATTGCTGGATGGCCCGAACCATCGAGCCCGGCGTCCCATGTTCGGTCAAAATGTGCACAAAGTCGCCGTGCCCGGCGCCCTCCCGGCACTCGGCGGCCATGATGATGTGGCCGTCCGGTCGCACGATCTGGGCCGCGGCATCCATGCCCTTGACAGCCTGATACAGATTGAGATCCAGCGGGTGACCGCCGTTGGTCGTCACGACGACGTCGTATGCCTGATCGACAGGCTGCATCGCCGCCTGGAGCGCCGCCTGACAACCGGCATCATGTGCGGCTTCGAGCGCCCCGGCGAAGATGCCGGTGATCGCGCCGTCGCCCGCAATGGTGACGTTGAGACTGAACTCGCAGCCCGCCAGGCGTGCGGCCTCGCGCTGTTCATGATGGATCGGATTGCCGGCCGTCGTGCCCCAGCGGGCGTTCCGATGGCCGATCATCTCGGCATCGTGGTTTCGCAGGATGCTGGCTTCGCCGGCCACCCCGGGCAGGACGAGCTTGGCCCCGCCGCTGAAGCCGGCAAAGAAGTGCGGCTCGATGAGTCCCAGCGTGATGCGAACGTCGGCGTCGAGATAGCGCCGGTTGATGAGCACCGGTCGACCCGACGATGTCTGGCCGATATCCCGCAGGCTTGCCTTGTCGTGGGCGTCGTGATTGGTCACGCGCAGCTGGCGACGCAAGCCGGGGCCAAGCATGCGGTCGAGTTCGTCGTCGCGAGTGGGGCGATGCAGACCCGTAGCAACCAGCACCTGCATGTGACGGGCTGCGTCCGCGCCGAGCTCGCCCAACAAGGCCTCCAGCATCAGCCGGTTTGGCGCCGGTCGGGTGCTGTCGCTGATCACAACCAATACCGAACTATCGGGCGGAACGAGGTCGGCCAGCGGGGGGCTTTCGATGGGACGGCGGAGAGCCTGGCGCAGAGCCTGTTCCGGACCGGCGATGCGAGGCGGATCTCGCGGCTCGATGACGTCGGCATCCACATCCAGGTCAATGGGTAAGACGCCGTCGCCGTACGCCAGATCTACACGCATGCACGAGAGTCCCCGAAGAATTCGACAGAGTCTAGGCCAGATAGCGGGAATCTCGCCGTTTTCGTGTTAACATAACGGTCCCCATCCGCACGGTGAGCGCGGCGGGCGGTGGCCGAACCGTAGCTATTCGCCACCCGTCGCCAGGGAGTACGACGTTCAAATGCTTGCTACTCACCAGGTTCACTGATGCGCGCCACGGTCGACGACTTCGTCCAGCATCTGGAGACCGAGCGCGGCCTCTCCAAGAACACGCTGGCGGCCTACCGAAGCGATCTGCGGCAGTTCGAGGCCTTCGTGAGCAAGTCTGGCCACAGCGGCTGGGACATTCCGCCGACCATCGTCCGTGGGTTCATGACCGACCTGGTCCAACGCGAGTATCGGCAGACGTCCCGGGCCCGCAAGCTGGCGGCGGTGAAGGCGCTCTATCGCTACCTGAGATCCACCGAGGCGGTGGCCAGCGATCCCACGGCAGGCTTGAATGGCGCCCGCGTCGCCCGACGCCGTCCGCGCATCATTTCAACCGCTGAAGTCGAGCGCCTGCTGGAACAGGCGTCGGACGCGTCCACTCCCGAGCGCATGCGCGATCGCGCGATGCTGGAGGCGCTCTACGCCACTGGAATGCGCGTTTCCGAGTTAGTAGCCCTGGATGTGGATGACGTGGACTGCTGGGCCCGGGAGATCGTGTTGGGTCGGCACGGTGCCAACGCCCGCACAGTGCCACTCACGGAGCGGTCGGCCGAGGCGTTGCAGGCGTACCTCACAAACGGGCGCGAAAAGCTCCTGCGGCGGGCTGACGAGCAGGCAGTGTTCCTCAACCATCGGGGCACTCGGCTCACGCGACAGGGCTTCTGGCTGATCGTCAAGGCCTACGCGCAACGCTCGAACATCCAGACACCGATCACGCCGCACACCCTTCGCCATTCATTCGCTGCGCACCGCCTGCAGGGTGACAGCAGCGTGCGTGAGGTGCAGCAATTGCTCGGCCACGCCAGCCCGGCGACCACACAGGTGTACGCCGAACTGGCCCGCGAGAGTCGGCCGCAGCCGCCAGGCGGAACGGGAGCGGGTCGCCCGGCGTGACAGACGCCGCTCGCGGCGGCGAGGTCTTGCGGGCGGCTGCCGGCGGCACGCCGCCGCGCTGGGCGGTGATTAGCGGAAGCGGTCTCTCGGAGTTGGCAAGTGCCTTCGCTCTGCGTCGGACCCTGGACTATGCCGACGTGCCTGGATTCCCGGTCGCCACGGTGGTCGGACATCCCGGCCGTCTGCGACTTGCAGAAGCGCACGGCGTCTCGGTGTGGATTTGCCAGGGCCGTCCGCACTTCTATGAGCACGGTGACATGCGGCCGATTGCCAGGTTCGTTCGTATTCTGCTGGATTCGGGTGTTACTCACCTGCTGCTGACAAACGCCGCTGGGGCGCTCAACCCGAAGTTCCGTCCGGGTGACGTCATGGTCGTGTCTGATCATGTGTTCCTGCCCGGCCTGGCGGGACACCACCCGTTGCTTGGGCCGAATGATCCGCGCGGCGAACGCTTTCCAATCCTGGCCGGCGCATATGACGGCGAGCAGCGCGCCGCCCTAGCCAACGCGCTACGGCGAACCGGCCTGACCGTGCGCGAGGGCGTCTATGCCATGGTCTCCGGACCTTCGTTTGAGACGTCGGCGGAAACGGCACTACTTCGCCGGCTCGGGGCAGACGCAGTCGGGATGTCCACGGCGCCCGAGGTTGTGATCGCACGCCACGCCGGCGCCGCCGTCGTGGCGGTGTCGACAATAACGAACGTGGCCGGAGTTGAGGATCCGACCGACGAAGGCCATTCGGCGGTTGTGGATACGGCCTCGGCCGTGGCGCCGAAGCTGGGCGAGGCTCTGGCGGCGACTATCGGAGAGTTTGGCTCGGGTTAGGTTGTGCGTAGACGTAGCAGGTGACGAAGGAAGCGAACGCCCTCCAGCGCCGACGCCTTGCTGGCGGCGCGGGTGCGCCGGTCGAACGTAAAGGGAAGGTCAACGACGCGACGAGCGTCGCTACGAACCAGGACTTCGAGCAGAATCTTGAAACCCACCGGCTGTAACGTCTTGCCGGCAATGATCTCGCGGCGAAACGCGAAGAAGCCGCTGAGCGGGTCGGACGTGCGCCGGGCGGCCCGCAGCGTGACACGGGCGAAACGAGACGTTTCCCGGCTCACCAGTCTTCGCCACGGCCCGCTAAGCCCCAGTTCACGACCGCCAGTCGCGTACCGGCTGGCGACGGCGATGTCGGCGCCGCCGTTCAGCGCGGCGACGAGTTGCGGGACAACCCCGGGCGGGTGTTGGAGATCGCCATCCATCACCACGACAACCTCCTCGGTCACGCCAACCAGCGCCGCCACGACCGCCCGCGCCAGGCCTCGTCGGCTTGAACTGTGGTTCAGGCTGACGGCAGCGTTGGCGCAGGCCAGGTCCTCAATCTCGCGGGTCGTATCGTCGGTACTGTCGTCGGCAAACACGATGCGAAACGACGCATCGCCGAGCGCCGCGGTCACCTGCTCCACTAGCGGGCCAGGATTCCCGCGCTCGTTGTACGTCGGCACGATCACGGCGATCGAGGGCACGTTGTCAAGCGGCATGAGGTTGGCTCAGCAATCCGCGGCCAGCGGACGCCGGCGAGCCTAGCATCGGCGTTGACAGGTCAAGGACCGTCCGTAGACTGAGGACGAGACCCACGTTACGGCTGATCGAATCCCCAAACACGCCGTAGTCATGGCCGGTGGCGAAGGCTCCCGGCTGCGACCATTGACCATTGAGCGCCCCAAGCCAATGGCGATGCTGGGCGACGCGCCTGTCATGGAACACATTCTCCGGCTGCTGCGCGCGCACGGTTTCACCGACGTGATCGTCACTCTGCACTACCTCGGTTCCACGATCGAGAATTACTTTCAATCCGGCGAGGACTTCGGCCTGCGGATTGCCTACACCTATGAGAACGAGCCGCTGGGCACCGCCGGTAGCGTGGCGTTGGCCCGGGACCAGTTAACCGAGCCGTTCCTGGTGATCTCAGGCGACGCGCTCACGGACGTGGACCTGACGGCGTTGGCGACCGCTCACGAGGCCTCTGATTCCCAGGCTACGCTGCTTTTGGCTCGGGTCCCCAACCCTCTCGAGTATGGCGTGGTCGTAACCGAAGACGACGGACGCATCGTGCGGTTTCAGGAAAAGCCGTCCTGGGGCGAGGTGCTTAGCGACGCCGCCAACACCGGCATCTACATGCTGGATCCGTCGGTATTTGACCTTATTCCGCCCGGGCAGCAAGTCGACTTTTCGATGGATGTATTCCCGGCAATGTTGTCTGGCGGCCGTTCGCTCTACGGCCACATCGCGGACGGGTACTGGACCGACATCGGCACCCTCGACGCCTACCGGGCCGCAAACGCCGACCTCGTGTCGGGGCGCGTGCGTACCTACGGCGGACCGTCCTATCGATCAGACGGTCCCACCGTGGATCCGACGGCTCGCGTTGACCCGACGGTGCAGTTGCGAGGTCCGGTTTATGTAGGGCGCGGGAGCGAGGTCCACGCCCACGCCACGATCAATGGCCCGGCGGTGATTGGTGACAACACGCTGATTGCAGAGCGGGCAGAAGTTAGCGACGCCGTGATCAGCGGCAACGTCGTGGTCGGCGTTGGAGCCAGTCTTGAGCAGTGCATTGTGGCGCGGCACGCCAACCTTGGGCGCGGCGTGACCATTCGCGAAGAGGTGGTGATCGGTGACCGCAGCACGCTGGCCGACGGGTCGTCCGTGCGGCCCGGCGTGCGTATCTGGCCGCGCAAGTTCGTAGACGAGGGCGTGGTCGTAGACCGAAGCCTGATCCATGCGCCACAGGCTCGGCGGACGATCTTCACGCACGGCGGCGTGGCCGGGCTGGCGAACTTCGAACTCACGCCAGAGTTCGCGGCGCGCCTGGGCGCCGCCTGGGGCAGCACGCTGTCGGTCGGCGCGTCCGTGGTGGCGAACCGAGACCAGACACGGCCGGCTCGCATGGTCAAACGCGCCCTAATGG
>JAPOXI010000058.1 GCA_026707185.1 Chloroflexota bacterium | reverse complement strand
CCACCCGGATCTTGCCCTCGGCCGCGGCCGTGGTGGCGAAGTCCAGGATGATCGGGTCGGCGTCGCTGGCCGGGGCCCCAAAACTGATCGGGTTGGTGCTCATCCGGCCCTCGCGACCACCAAACGGCGCGGTGCGCATCATGCCGGGACCGCCCGCGACCATCAGGAAGACCGCGCCCATCGAGACTGCCAATTCGGACCATTCGCCCAGGCGCCCGATGTGGTTGCAGCGCGCGATGCCGCCCACTGCCACCCGCGAGACCCGCGACTTCTCCACCAGCCGGATCGTCAATTCCTCGGCCGCCAGGTGCCCGAAGGCCCCGCCGCCCTCCATCACAACCGAGGTGTCGCTCTCGGATACCACCCGCGGAAGCTCCGCCGGACGGTAGGCGCCGTCCTTGATCTGCGCCAGGTACTGCGTCACCCGGATGACCCCGTGCGAGGGATGGCCCGACAGATTCGCGTTGATCAGCCAGCGCGCCAGCTTGTCGGCAATGTCGTCCGGCGTGCCCGCCGCGCTCAGCACACGGGCGGTGGCATTGGTCAACGGCTCAACGGCGAATGTCGGCATGCGATCCTCGGGTCGTACGCGGCGCAGCAGGTCAGCCGCATGGTACGCAGCCGTCAGCGCTGCGCCTACCCGGAACAGACGGGAGTTGCCGCCACGGGCCAGCGCTCAGATTGCCGGAACTCCCGTCGCCAGGCCTCCAGCCGCGCTGCCTCACAGGCTGGCTGCGTAGTAGGCGTCAAGGTACGGCGCCGAGTCGGCGCATCCAAATTCCCGGCGCTGGTCGCCATCCTCGGCACGGCCTGCCTGCTTCACTTGATCGGCGTTCCGGTAAGCCTGGCCGCGCCGACTCCCGATAAGTACACCCCATCCCCAACCCCTGCGGTCGCCGTGGCCACCCAGGACCCGTCGAGCACCGAATCGCCCCAGCCCGGACCGAACGCGGACGTGCAGCCCACGCCGGAATCGAAGGTGGATGACCGCGAGCCAGGGAAGCCTCCCCCGCCTGCCGAACGCGAGGCGACGTCCGAGCCGACTTCGTCACCAGTAGCAGCGACGGCGGCGTATGCAGAGGCGCAAGCGGTTGTGGGCACACCCGTGTTACTCGGCCACTCGGTCCAGGGGCGCGCCATCCGCGGCGTGGAGTTGGGCCAGGGTCCACGCTGGATCGCGGCCATCGGCGGCATTCACCAGGGCAATGAGGCGAATTCCACGGTCCTTGCCAATCTACTGCTGGACTACTTCCTAGAGAATCTCGCGGAGATTCCCGATGGCGTCGGCCTGGCGTTCTTTCCCGACGTCAATCCCGACGGCGCGGTGGCCGGCACGCGCGAGAACGCCAACGGCGTCGACCTCAATCGCAATTGGGACGCGGGCTGGCAGCCGGACTCCTACGGACCCTCCGGTCTCGTCCCGGGGGGAGGCGGCAAGTGGCCATTCTCAGAGCCTGAGACTCGTGCCCTCGCCCGCTACCTGCTTGACCGGCCATTTGTCGCCGCCATCTTTTTTCACAGCAAGGGTGGCCTGGTCGTGCCGGGTCCTGGCAGCGGCTCGGCAGAACTCGCGAGCGCCATCGCCCGGGCCACTCAATACGTCTACCTCACGGGGTGGACCGCCTATCCCCTCAGCGGCCAAGCCTCGAAATATCTTGTCGCGAGAGGTATTCATGCAGCGGTCGTCGAGCTGAGCACCCATGCCGACCCCGACTTCGTACGAAACCTCCGGGGCCTGCGCGCGGCCGTGGCCTGGGCGCAAGAGCTGCCCGCGCCCGTCCGATACCAGCTCGATTCACCTGCCGAGATTCCCAAAGCCTGCGGATGGCCGCTGGGAACAGATCGCGCAAGCCTGGCGTCCACGATATGCCCGTGGTGAACGCGACGAGCTGATCGGCTAGCGCTCGGTCGACGGCTCCTGGTCGTTCTTCACGATCGTGGACGCCAGGGCCAGCATGGACGACAGGTCGCTCAGGTTGGCGGGCACCACCAGGGTGTTGCCTTCCTTGGCGATCTGGCCGAACTGGGCGATGTACTGCTCGGCCACGCGCAGCCGCATGGCGTCCATGCCGCCGTCGCCGCTGACCGACTGGCCGATTCGCGTGATGCCCTCCGCCGAGGCCGTGGCCACGGCCAGGATGGCCTCGGCTTCGCCCTGCGCTTCGTTGATCTGCTGGGTGCGCGTGGCTTCGGATTCCTTGATCACGCGCTGCTTCTCGCCCTCCGCCTCGTTGATCTTGGCGTCCCGCTCGCCCTCCGAGCTCAGGATCACCGCGCGCTTTTCGCGCTCGGCGCGCATCTGCTTTTCCATCGCGTTCAGCACGTCCGTCGGCGGGTTGATGTTGCGGATTTCGTAACGCAGCACCTTCACGCCCCAGGGCGCCGAGGCCTGGTCCAGCTCGTTCACGATCAGGCGGTTGATCGAGGAACGCTCCTCGAACGTTCGGTCCAGGTCGATCTTGCCGACCTCGCTGCGCAGCGTCGTCTGGGCCAGCTGGGCAATGGCGAACTGGTAATTCGTGATGCCGTACGACGCCTGCCGAGGCTCCAGCACCTGCAGGTAAAGCACACCGTCCACGCCGACCTGCACGTTGTCGCGCGTGATGCAGAGCTGCTCCGAGATGTCGATGGCCTGTTCCTTCAGCGTGTGCTTGTAAGCAATGGTGTCCAGGAACGGCAGCAGGATGTGGAACCCGGCTTGCAGGGTGCGGCTGTAGCGGCCCAGCCGCTCGATCACATAGGCCGACTGCTGCGGCACGATCACGGCGGTCTTGAAGAGGACCACGACCACCAGCAGCACGATCGCGCCTACCACGATTAGGCCGACGATTCCCATACCCTCCACGTTTATTCCTCCTCGGCTCTCAGGTCGACGACCAGGTTCTCCACGCGCTCGATTCGCGCCCGCTGGCCCTCGGTCAATGCGGTGCGGCCCACGTTGCGGGCCGTCCACTCGGTTCCGCGCAACCGCGCGCGGCCCTGCCCACCCGGTTCAATGCTCTCGGATGCGGTTGCAATCTCGCCCACCACCGTCTCGTACATCGGCGGCGGCGAGCCGACCAGCCGGCCATAGAGTTGCCGCCTAACGCCAAACATCAGCACGACGGACAACACCAAGAAGAGCGCCCACTCGGCGACCGGTTGTCCCGGCAAACCGACCGCCACGCCCAACCCGGTCAGCAGCGCCGCGACGCCCAGCAGCACCAGGTAGAACTGGGCCTCGATCGCCAGCAGCTCGGCGCTCAGCAGCACCACGCCGGCAATGATCCATATCCACCAGGGCATTGCCGCTCCCTTGCTGGCCTCGTCCCTTTCAGACTACTCCGCGGCCGGCGTTCCAACGTGGCGTTTCGACCAGACGACCAGGTCGTGTCTGACTTTCACGCGAGCGCCGGCTGGCTTGGAGACCGTGTCATATAGCTCGAATCCGGTCTTCTCGAACGCCCGTCGGCTCCGGGGGTTGTCGTCGGCCACGTCCATCGCAAAGATCGCGTCGGCCTGCTCCCTCTCGAACCCAAAGTCAACCAGCAGCCGAATCGCCGCCGTGCCGATCCCCCGGCCCCAATAGGCCTTCTCGATCTCGATGTCGATGCGCCGGCAGTCCAACCCCGGATTCCTCCGCAGGATCCGTTCTTCGTTCATTTGCTGCAGCCAGCATTCGCCAACTGGCCGGCCCTCGAACTCGATGACGAAGCAGTACGCGCACCTCGATATGCCGCGCATGATCTTCTGTACCTGTCCGAGGCTGTACGGCCCCTCGTTCGAGTCGGCGTAGGCGGCGATGTCCGGGTCGTTCCACCACCCGACCACCAACTCCCAGTCTTCCTCCGTCAGCGGCCGCAGCACCACGGGCCCCGACCGCAGCCTCACCTCGTGCGTCCGCAGTCGATCGCTCGCCATCACCCGCACCAACTATGCCAGCGCCAGCGCCTCGATTTCAGCCCGTGGTATCTCTACCCGATCCGCGGCTTGCAGAAAGCCTTCCCAGGTTGGCTCCGGAAGCTGGAGCGGGCCGCCGGCCAGGGCGGCGCGGGAGCGGCGTTCGAAGTCGCCGGGTACCTGCACGTCGCTGAAGCCCGGGGCGGGCGCCGCGGATCGCACGCGCTCGAGCTGATGCTGGATGAGCGCCCGCGTCTCGTCCCCGCGCCCGAAGGCATTGGGGTCGATAGCGAAGGCAAACACGGATGCGCCGTCACCTATGTCCTCGCCCGCGCTCGCCGTCACCACCGAGAACAACGTCGTCATGATGGCGATGGCGGAGCCCTTGTGCTCGCCGAACGTCAGCATCGTGCCGCCGTCGTAAAAGTCGTTGGGGTTGGTGGTGGGGCGGCCGTCAGAGTCGCGGATCCAGCCTTCCGGCACGGACTTGCCGCTGTCGCGGGCCACCCGGATCTTGCCCTCCGCAGCCGCGCTGGTGGCGAAGTCCATCACGAAGGAGTCGTCGTCCAGTCCAGGCGCACCGAAGGCAATTGGATTGGTGCCCAGCCGACCTTCCGCCGCCCCGAAGGTGGCCGCCATCCAGCCGCTGGCCGAGCCCAACGAGATGTACAGCAGCACCCCCAGGTCGGCCGCCAGCTCGCCCCACTCGCCCAGGCGCCCGATGTGGCGGCCGTTGATGATCCCGCCCATGGCAATCTGCGACTTCCGACACTTGGCAGCAATCTCCCGGGTCAAGCGATCCGCCGCAAAGTGCCCAGGCCCTGCCTGGCCATCCAGCACCACCGTGGTATCGGTCTCCAGGTGCACGCGCGGCCGGGCGGCCGGATCCATGGTCCCATCCTGGATCTGCCGCACGTACTCGGTGACGCGCTGCAACCCGTGCGAGGGATGGCCCGAAAGGTTGGAGGTCACCAGCCAAACCGTCAGTTGCTCGGCCATGTCGCCGGGCATTCCGGCGGCCGTGAAGATGCGCGTGGATGCGGCGCTGACGCCGTCGATGTCGAGGTCGATCATTGGCGGATCCGGCAGGCAGTGGTCCCGCGCATGGTAGGGACTTTGCCGACATAATGACCGGCCGGCCGCCCGAGATTCGCCGCATGCCCCAACTGCTGGACCGATGGACCTACCGCACCACGCCCACCGTCGTCTTCGGACGCGGCTGCCTGGACGAGTTGCCCGACCACGTGCGGCGCATTGCCGACGGGCCGACGCTGATCGTCACTGACAAGGGACTGGTCGAGGCTGGCGTGGTCGAGCGCGTTACGGACGAGTTGGATCGCGCCGACATTGTCGCCACGGTCTGGGACGAAGCGGAGCCGGAACCGCCCACCGTCAGCGTGGACGCTTGCGCACAGGCCATCCGCGAGGCCAACCCCGCCGTGGTGCTGGGCCTGGGCGGCGGCAGTCCCATGGACACCTCCCAGATCGCCGCCTGCGTGGTCACCAACGGCGGCAAGGCGGAGGACTGGATTGGCGTGGAGGTGCTGCGGAAACCCGGCATCCCCACCATCAGCATCCCCACGACCGCCGGTACGGCGTCGGAGGTCACGGGTAACGCCGTGATGGTGCTGCCGGACCGCTCCAACAAGCTGACGGTGGTCAGCCCGTTCATCTATCCGCAGACGGCGCTGATCGACCCGGCCCTGACCGATTCGGTGCCGCCGCACATCACGGCCGCCACCGGCATGGACACGTTTTGCCACGCGGCGGAGTCGTTCATCACCCGGCGCGCCACGCAGCACACGCGCCAGCCCGCCGCCGACGCCCTGCGCCGCACGCTGGAGTTCCTGCCGCGCGCCGTGGCCGACGGAACCGACCGCGAGGCCCGCGACCAGATGGCCTACGCCTGCCTGCAGGCCGGCTACAGCCTGGCCAACGCCGGCGTCATCCTGGTGCACGGGCTGGCGCATGCCATCGGGGCGCGGGCCCGGATTCCGCACGGCGTGGCCAACACCGTCTGCCTGCTCCCGGTCATGCGCCAGGCTGCCGATCGCAATCCGGCGCTCGTGGCTGAACTTGCAGTGCCGCTGGGGGTTTCCGCTGATGTGACCGGGGCGGCGGAGCGAGCGCAAGCGGCGGTCGGGGTCATGGAGCGGTTGGTAGATCAGGTTGGGCTCCCGACGACGCTCCGCGAGGTGGGCGTCGAGCGCTCCTGGCTGCCCGACGTCGCCGCCGCCACCCTCAGCAACACCCGCGTGGTTCACAACAGCCCCGTCCAGTCGAACGCTGCTGAACTCACGCGTCTGCTGGAGGGCAGCTTCGCGGGCTGAACGGCAGAGGCTCCGGTGGCAATGAGTTGGGTGCTTTCGGGCGAAGCACACGCTGATGTTGGCGACGGCGGGACGCTGACTGAGGCTTCGGAGCAGGCGGTGGTTCGGGTGCTCCGGCGGCGTCCCAGGCTCGGTGTCATCGAGCAGGCTTGGGCTATCTGTGCCCAACTCGCAACATTGCGGTGCCTTCGTCGGGGAAGAACCCTGGGCTATCGCTTCCGAAGGCGGGCCGGAATAATGGCCCACATCGTGAAGAGACCGGCAAAAGCAACGATTCCCAGAAGCGCTTCAAGCGGCAACGGCAAACCTCCAGGCCCCACCGGTCAACCGGCGAGGCGGCTATTGCCGCCGTATCACCTCCGAACCACCGCCTGTATCCGCACTTATGTTAGCCGGTCGACCGCATGCGCGTTACAGGTGGATGATCTCGATCGCGTCGTCGGTGACTTCCAGGTCAAGGTGCACGCGTTCGATGAACTCCAGGATTGCCCGCATCTGCGCGTCCAGCCGACGTGGATCATTCGAAACGCAGGACACTCCAATGCGAGCGCGACTCGGAACCGGATCGTCGTCCAAGTCGGCCACCGCGGCGTTAAAGGTGTTGCGGATGCGCCGCTTCAGCGACTCCACCGAGCGTCGCCGGTCCTTCAGCGACTGGGCGGCGTGAACCGCCAGGCCCACCTCCAGCGTCCCTACGTGCACGGCCTTCGTCTCAAGAGGGGTTGCCGCCCGGCGGCGGCTGGTCCAGTCTGACAGGCGAGCGCCGCCCGTTTCGAGAACTGAAGGAGCCGATCCATGTCTGCCACTCCCCGCACGCTAGCCGACATTGACACGCCGGCGGCCGTGATTGACCTCGACCTGGTGCGGCGCAACATCGAGACCATGGAGCGGCACCTGGAGGGCACCGGCGTTCACGTGCGGCCCCACATCAAGCACCACAAAACGCCGGGTATCGCGCTCATGCAGATTGAGGCCGGCGCGCCCGGTGTCACCTGCGCCAAGGTCGGCGAGGCCGAGGCCATGGTTGAGGGCGGGGTTGGCGACGTCCTGATCGCCAACCAGGTCGTCGGCCCAATCAAGATCGCGCGGCTTTGTGACCTCGCCCGCCAGGCTCAGGTCACGGTCGCCGTGGACGACGCGCGCAACGTGCGGGACCTGTCAGAGGCCGCCGTGGCCAACGACGTCACCATCGGCATCGTTATCGAGATCGAAGTCGGCATGAACCGCTGCGGCGTCTTGCCGGGCGACCCGGCCCTGGCCCTGGCGAAGCAGATCGACGCCGCGCCCGGTCTGGACCTGGTGGGTCTGATGGGCTATGAGGGGCACGCCGTCGGCATCGTTGACCGCGCCGAGCGTGAAGCGGCGGCCCGAAGTTCTCTGGCCGCCGTCATCGAAACCAAGGCTGCCTGCGAGGCCGCCGGCCTGGAAATCCGCGAGGTCACCGGCGGCGGCACCAACACGTTCGACATCACCAGCGCCATCGACGGCTGGACCGAACTGCAGTGCGGCACATACGTGACGATGGACGTCTGGTTTCGCCCGCACGCCGGCCATGCGTTCGAGCAGGCCATGTGGATCCTGTCCAGCGTCGTCAGCACCCCCGCGCCCGGCCGCGCCATACTGGACGTTGGCCGTAAGTCCGTGGCCTTCGAGGCCGGTGGCCTGCCCCTCGTGGAAGACCCTCCGGGGATCGAGCTCCTCAGCCTCTCCGAGGAACACGGCAGCCTGGCACTGCACGACGGGGCCCCGGACCTGCAGCCCGGCGACCGCCTCAGAGTCACACCCTGGCACGGTTGCACCACATTCAACCTGCACGACACCGTCTACGTCATCCAGGACGACGACGTCGTCGATGTCTGGCCCATCTCGGCCCGCGGCAAATTTACCTAGCGTCGGCTCTCGTCTGCTCGGTAGATCCAGCGTCGGTTGCTGACGCGGGATCCATCCGAGCAGAGCTCCTTGGAAGCCAACCGACGAGCCGTCCAACCAGGCCTATGCGCTCAGCTCTCGGCAGCAATCGCCGAAAGTCCGGGCCGCGCACCAGCAATTCCGGAACACATAGCTCAGCCGGCAGTCGGCTTGACACTGAAAATCCCCCGGTGCTAGCGTGGCCTGTGTAGGCATATTGGCTGCTCAGCCCTGAGTTGAGCGGCCGGTCCACTTGCCCTGCCCACCAGATTTGTTTCCCTTCCATGTGGGTGCCGTATGCCGTTTGGCAGGGCCTTGAAACCAATTCCAGCCCGTGATATCGCACACATTGCGGTCCCGGCCGCGACCTCCAGCCGAGCTTGAAGACTCGGCGCGACGCGTAGGAGGCTCGAATGTCTGACCACAGCGGACGCTCCGGCGGCTATCGCCGCCAGCGTCGCTCCGGCCGTGGCCGTCGCAACCCGCGTCGCCCCCGCCAGTTGCAGCCCGATCCCGATCGCGAACTGGCCGAGCTCGAATCCAAGCCGATGGAAGAGCTCCGGGAGCTGGCAACCGATCTCGAAATCGACGTCAACGGATCCGCCGATCTGACCAAAGACGCCCTGGTGAACATGGTGCTGCAGGCCCGCTCCGAGAAGGACGGATCCCTGTTCCTGGAGGGCACCCTCGAGCTCATGGACGAGGGCTACGGATTCCTGCGGCGCGAATTGGGATGGATTTCGGGTCCCGACGACGTCTACGTCTCGCAAGCGCAGGTGCGGCGCTTCGCGCTGCGCACCGGCGACTATGTGAGCGGGCACGTGCGCCCGGCGCGCGAAAACGACCGCTACCACGGCCTGGTCCGCGTCATGGCGGTCAACGGCCTGGCTCCGGACAAGGCACGCGCCCGACCGCAGTTCGAGCGCATGATCCCGATTTTCCCGAACGAACAGCTCGTGCTCGAATACTCGGCCACGGAACTCACGTCCCGCATCGTGGACATCATCGCGCCGATCGGGCGCGGCCAGCGCGGCCTGGTGCTGTCGCCACCCAAGGCCGGCAAGACCGAATTGATGAAGCGCCTGGCGCGCTCGGTCCTGAACAACTACAGCGACGTGCGCGTCATTGTGGCGCTGATCGGCGAGCGGCCCGAGGAAGTGACCGACTGGCAGCGCAGTGTCGAAGGCGCCGAAGTCATCAGTTCCACGTTCGACGAGCAGCCGCGCAGCCACACGCGCGTCGCCGAAATCACCTCGGCCCGCGCCAAGCGCATGGTGGAAAGCGGCGAAGACGTGATGATCCTGCTGGACAGCGTGACCCGGCTCGTCCGTGCGTACAACCTCGTCCAGCCGTCCAGCGGCCGCACCCTGTCGGGCGGCATTGAGCCGCAGGCGCTCTATCCGCCCAAGGGATTCTTCGGCGCGGCTCGCAACATCGATGGCGGCGGCAGCCTCACCATCATTGCGTCCTGCCTGATCGAGACGGGCAGCCGCATGGATGAGGTGATCTTTGAGGAATTCAAGGGCACCGGCAACTGGGAACTGATGCTGGACCGTCGGCTGGCCGAACGCGGCACCTTCCCCGCCGTCAACGTGCTCAGTTCCGGCACCCGGAGGGTCGAACTCATGCTCGACGCCGAGAGCCTGAAGTACTTCTGGACGCTACGCCGTATGCTCAACGCTCTGGACCCCCACGACTCCTTTGATTCGACCGAATTGATGTTCGACCGCATGAAGCGGACGGCAACGAACAAGGAATTCTTCGCTTCGCTCAGCGATGCGGCCCGCTGACCTCGCCGAGCGACGGCACGAGTAGGGAGCAAGTGACCGATGGCTGACGTTCAGGTGGTATTGCTCGAGACGGTGCCCGATCTGGGCGATATCGGCGACGTTCGATCGGTCGCCGGCGGCTATGCACGCAACTTCCTGCTGCCGCGCCGGCTGGCCGTGCCCGCGACGCGACAGCGTCTGGAAGACTCCCAGTTCCAATCCGAACTTCAGGACCGTCGCGAAGAGAACGCGCGTCGCGAAGCCCAGCACCTGGCGGACATGATCCAGGGAGCCACGCTGACGATTTACGTGCAGGTCGGCGGCCAGGGGCGCATGCATGGCCAGATCACGAATCGCGACGTGGCCGCCGCGCTGCTTGAGCAGCATGGAGCCGAGATCGATCGCCACCTCATCCAGATCGACAGTCCAATCCGCTCGCTGGGTCGCTACCTCGTGCCAATTCGGCTCGCCGCCGGCCTGGAGGCCTCGGTGATGCTGGATGTCGTTGAACAGGAAAACGAACCCGAGCCTGTCGAGGAAGACGAAGAGGAAGCGGCGGAAGACGACTTCGGCGTCTCTCACCTCGGACGGTAGGGACAGCGCCAATCACGGCGCGCGAACGTCTCGCAACAACCTGACTTCGCAGCGGTAATGGTCAATCCCCCATAGTTAAGCTGTGGATAATTGGTCAAGGCAGCTGGCGGTTCGCTGTGGGTAGCCGTGGCTCGTTCAACGCCGTACGTGGCTGCTTCCTGCGAAAACACCGTGAGTCTGTCCACAGCCACGGTGGATGCCTGTCGCTGTGGAAAGTGTGGACACCTTTGCTCGGGGCGCTCGAACATTGACGGTGGATTGACATAGCGGTTCCGTGCGTACACAGCCGTCCGTGGCCTGCACCCGGCGGGTTGCGTAACCATCTCCTCCCGCCAGCAAATACACCCCGAGTTGCAATCCTGAATCGCTCCTCAGGCGGCCTGCGTTGACCCTGGCCCCCATGGCGTCGGCCACCGACCGCCTGCCGCCGCAGAATATCGACGCCGAACGCTCGCTGCTCGGCAGCCTGCTCATTGACCCCGAGGCGATCACCCGCGTCGCCGGCCAGATCGGGCCGGACGACTTCTACCGCGAGGCGCACCGGGCGATTTTCAACGCCGTCACCACGCTCGCCTCGCGCAACGAGAAGACCGACTACGTCACCCTCTGCGACCAGCTGGCGCGCGACGGCACCCTGGCCGACGTGGGCGGCGAAGACCGTGTTGTGGAACTGGCGTCCGCCGTCCCCTCACCGTTCCACGTGGAGCACTACGCCGCCATCGTGCGGCGGACGTCCGTCCTGCGGCAGATCATTCAGAGCGCCACCCGCATGGTGGCGTCGGCCTACGCCCCTGAAGCTGCGCCCGAAGAGGTGCTGGACGAGGCTGAGAGTCTGATTTTCAGCATCGCCAACGAGGTCCACACCCGCGACATCCTGCCGATTCGCGACATCCTGCACGAGGTCAGCGACCAGTTGATGTTCCGCGTGGAACATCGCGGCGTGCCCACCGGGGTCTCCACCGGATTCCGCAGCCTCGATGCGCTCACCGGCGGTCTGCAACGCTCCGACTTGATCATCCTGGCCGCCCGCCCGGGCATCGGAAAAACGGCCTTCTCGCTCAACATCGGGTTGCACGCCGCCAAACAGAACGACGTCCCGGTGGCCTTTTTCGCCCTTGAGATGCCGGCCGAGCAGATCGTCCAGCGCCTGATTGGCACCGAGGCGCGAATGGACGCCATGCGCATTCGCGACGGCAACCTCGACGACGACCAGCTCCAGCGCGTCGTGCGCACCATGGGCGACGTGGCCGAATACCCCATCTTCATCGACGACTCGCCCTCGCTCAGCGTGCTCGAGCTGCGCGGCAAGGCGCGGCGCATGAAGCTGGAACACAGCATTGGCCTGCTGGTCGTCGACTACCTGCAATTGATGACGGCCTCCGGCCACCGCGAGAACCGCGTCCAGGAAATCACCGAAATCACACGCTCGCTCAAGGCCCTGGCCCGCGAACTCAATATCCCCATCATTGCCTGCGCCCAGCTCTCCCGCGCCGTGGAGCAGCGCCCGAACTCCAGACCCCGTCTGTCGGACCTGCGCGAAAGTGGGTCGATCGAGCAGGACGCTGATCTGGTGGCGTTCCTGCATGAACCCGAGGCGGGCGATGACGAGGCGATCGGTCGACCGATTGACCTAAAGCTCGATATCGCCAAGCATCGCAACGGCCCGGTCGGTAACGTGGACCTGCGCTTCATCCGCCCGCAAGGTCGTTTCGAGGAGACCGCGCGGCGTGACTACTGAGGTCTTGGCACCCGCATACCATGAGGCGAAGCTAGCCGAGTCGAGGTCGCGGGTTGCGCCGCGAGGGAGTTTGACGTGAGACGCAGACACGTGATCGCGCTGATTGGACTTGTGGCAGTTGGGCTCCTGACGCTGGCGGCGTGCGGTGAAGGCGAGCCGGCGGCGCCATCCGACGTGGGTGCTCGGGCCGTCGCAATGATGACGGGGTCTGACGGCGCGTCCATGGGCACGGTCACGCTTACGCAGGTCCCGTCGGGCGTCCTGGTCGCGGCCGACGTGCATGGGCTGGCCGCTGGCGGCCACGGCTTCCACATTCACAGCGTCGGTGCCTGCGCCCCGGACTTCACTGCGGCCGGCGGTCACTTCGATCCCGACGAGACTGGCCACGGCCTCCTCGTTAACGACACACCCCACCCCGGCGACTTGCCAAATATCTACGCGGGGGCGGACGGCGCCGCCCGCGCCGACGTCCTTACCGCCGCCGTCACCCTGGACGCCGGCGCCGATCATTCGCTGTTCGACGCCGACGGGTCCGCCATCATCATTCACGCCAAGCCCGATACGTACGGTGCAGAGCCGGGCGCCGGCGACCGCGTGGCCTGCGGCGTCATCAAGCGGGCGTAGGGCGCTGAGCATGGCTGAGCCTCAGGGCCGAGACTTCCGCGCACCCCCGGTCATTCACGTCGGGCGCGGTGCCCTCAACCAACTGCCGGCCGCCCTGCGCGAGCTCGGCGCGGAACGCGCCGCCATCATCACCGACCGCGTCATGGGCAACTCTGAGTGGGCGCCCCGGCTGGAAGCCCTGGCCGCCGACGCCGACGTGACCACCACCGTCCTGGCCGAACTCACCGGCGAACCCACCACCCGCGATGTCGACGCCGCCCTGGCCGCCATTCGCGCCGCCGACGCCGATGTGGTGATTGGCTTCGGTGGCGGCAGCGCCCTCGATACCGCCAAGCTGGCCGCCGTCCTGCACACCAATCCTGGCAACGGCCCTGATTACGAAGGCTACGACCGTATCCCCGACCCCGGTGTACCGGTCATCGCCATTCCCACCACCGCCGGCACCGGCAGCGAAGTCACACGCGGCGTCGCCATCACCGACCCCGACCGCGACGTGAAGATGCTCCTGATGAGCCCCTACCTCGTGCCCACCGCCGCCATCATTGATCCCGAGCCCACCTTCACCATGCCCGCGGGCGTTACCGCATCCACCGGGCTCGACGCCCTCACCCACGGCATCGAGGCCTACGTCTCACGCCGCCGCTTCCCCATTACCGACGCCCTCGCCATCGACGCCATTGACCGCATCGGCCGCTACATGTCGCGTGCCTACCACCACCCCGACGACGCCGAGGCCCGCGAGCAAATGCTGGTGGGCTCGCTACACGCCGGCCTGGCCTTCAACAACGCCTCCGTCGCCCTGGTGCACGGCATGTCGCGCCCCATCGGCGCCTACTTCCACGTGCCCCACGGCCTCTCCAACGCCATGCTGCTGCCCACCGTCATGGACTTCAGCCTCGGCGGCGACATCCCCCGCTACGCCCACATCGCCCGCGTCCTCGGCGCGACCGAGACCGACGATAGGCAAGCCGCCGAAGCCGGCGTCGCCATCGTCAGCGACTTGGCCGCCGACCTCGAAGTCCCCACCCTCCGCGCCTGGGGCGTCGACGAATCTCGCTTCCGCGACGTCACCCCCGCCATGGCCCGCGACGCCCTCGCCAGCGGCAGCCCCGCCAACAACCCCCGCCTCGCCACCCAGCCCGAAGTCGAAGAACTCTACGAGGCCGTCATCAACCTCTGACCCAGCTGCCGGGACTCGTCCGTGGGCTGGTGGCAATTGCCCCGGTCCGCATCTGGCCTCTCGATATACTCGAATGATGCCCCGCGCCCGTCGCGGGCGCTACGGCACTTAATACACGGACATGCCGCTCGGACTCCTCAAAAAAATCGTCGGAGACGACGCCGGCCGGACGGCGCGGCGGTATGCGTCGCTGGTCAAGCGCGTCAACGCGCTGGAGCAGGAGATTCGTGGCTGCTCGGACCAGCAACTGCTGGGCAAGACGCCGGAGTTTCGGCAGCGGCTGGACGCGGGTGAAAAGCTGGACGACCTGCTGCCCGAGGCCTTCGCTACCGTGCGCGAGGCCGTGCGCCGGCATACGGGCGAGCGGCAGTTCGACGTGCAGCTCATCGGCGGCGCGGTGCTGCATGGCGGCGACATTGCGGAGATGCGAACCGGCGAAGGCAAGACGTCGGTCGCCACCCTGGCCGCCTACCTTAACGCCCTGCCCGGCAAGGGCGTGCACATCGTCACCGTCAATGACTACCTGGCCGACCGTGACGCCAACTGGTACGGCCGCGCGTTGGTCGAACGGTTGGGGCTCAGCGTCGGCGTCATCCAGCACGGCCTGGCGCCCGACGAGCGGCGCACGGCCTACGCGGCGGACCTGACCTACGGAACCAATAACGAGTTCGGCTTCGACTACCTGCGCGACAACATGGTCCACGCGCTGGACGAGCGCGTGCAGCGCCCCATGAACTACGCGATCGTCGACGAGGTCGACAACATCCTCATCGACGAAGCCCGCACGCCGCTCATCATCTCCGGCGCGGCTGAGCAGTCCACCCAGCACTACTACCAGATGGCCCAGGTGGTGCGGCGGCTTGCCGAAGAAACCCACTACACCCTGGATCTCAAGCTGCGCACCGCCAGCCTCACCGAGACCGGCATCGCTACGCTGGAGCGGATACTCAACGTCGACAACCTCTACGACGAGTCATCGTTCCAGCTCGTCCACTACGTCGAGCAGGCGTTGCGCGCTCACGCGATCTACGCCCGCGGACGCGATTACGTGCTCTTCCGCGACGGGCGCGTTGTCGATGGCCGTGACCGCCGGGCCGAGGTCGTCATCGTCGACGAATTCACCGGCCGCCTGATGCACGGCCGCCGTTACAGCGAAGGCCTGCACCAGGCGATCGAGGCCAAGGAAGGCGTGGAGGTCCAGCGCGAGAGCCAGACGATGGCCACCGTGACTTTCCAGAACTATTTCCGCATGTACGACAAGCTGGCCGGCATGACGGGAACCGCCAAGACCGAGGAGCAGGAGTTCCGGTCCATTTACGACCTGAATGTTGCCGTCGTGCCGACCAATCTGGATATGGTCCGCGACGACCGCCCGGACCTCGTCTACCGCACCGCCAGGGCGCGTGACGAGGCCCTGATCGACTCCCTCGCCGAGATCCACGCCAGCGGTCAGCCGGTGCTCGTCGGCACGACCTCGATTGAGAAGTCCGAAGCACTGAGCCAGCTCATTCAGCGGCGCGGCATTCCGCACAACGTGCTCAACGCCAGGTACCACGCGCACGAAGCCGTGATCGTGGCCGACGCCGGCCGCGAGGGGGCCGTAACCATCGCCACCAACATGGCTGGCCGCGGCACCGACATCATCCTGGGCGGCAAGCCCGGCGGGAGCGACGGCGCGAACTGGCAGGCCGGACACGACCGGGTCGTGGACCTCGGCGGCCTCTACGTGCTGGGCACCGAACGCCACGAAGCCCGCCGTATCGACAACCAGCTCCGCGGCCGTTCCGGCCGCCAGGGCGACCCGGGCTGCTCCCAGTTCTACCTGTCGCTCGAAGACGACCTGATGCGCCGATTCAGTTCCGACAAGATCAAGGGCGTCATGCAGCACCTGGGCGTGGAGGAGCACGTGCCCATCGAGAGCGGCATGGTCTCCCGCGCCCTCGAGTCCGCCCAGACCAAGGTCGAGGCCCACAACTACGAGACCCGCAAGTACGTCCTCGAGTTCGACAACGTCATCAACCAGCAGCGCGGCGTGATCTACGACCAGCGCGAGCGGGTGCTCAATGCCGACGATCTGGACTCGCTGTTCCTGGAGATGCTGGGCGAGGAAGTCGAGCGGCTCGTGGACGCCCACGGGATCGAGCCGCACAGTGACGTGCCTGAACTCGAGCAGCTCATGCAGGCCTACGCCGCGGACATCGCCATCGACGGCCAACCGCCGGTTGCCACTGACGACCTGGAGGGTCTGAAGGGCGAGGACGTGGCCGAGCTGCTGACCACCGACGCCGAGGCGCGCTATCGGCGGCGTCTGGCCGACATCCCGCCCGACCTGGCCCCAAGGCTGCAACGCTGGATGATGCTGCAGACCATCGACTACCTCTGGGTCGGCCATCTCACCGCGATCGAAGACGTTCGACAGGGCATCGGCCTGCGGGCGTACGGGCAGCAGGATCCCCTGGTGGCCTTCAAGCGTGAAGCCTTTGGGATGTTCAACGAGTTGATCGCCTCGATCCGCGCCGACATCGTTCGCCGCTTCTTCCGCGTACAAATTCAGGACCCGCTCGAAGAGGAAACCGTGCTCACCCGCCATCGCGACCGCGAGGCCGCCTTGCCGGCGGAAAGCGTGGACCGTCCACCGGCTGTTCGACGGGCTGGCGCGACCAACGGCTCGGGCCAGGCGCCGCGTCTTTCCCGCCGCCAGCGTCGCGCCCAGGAGCGCGCCCGCAAGAAGCGCGAACGGCGCCGTTCGCGCCAGCGCGTCCACTAACCGGAAATTCCTGTCCCATGACTGAAGCTGTCGACACCGCCGATCTCGAGGGTCGCGCGCGCCGTGCCCGGCAGCGCGTGACCGAGATACGGAGGCATCTTTGACCTGGCGGCAAAGCGCCAGTCGCTAGCTGAACTCGACCGCCGGGTCTCCGCCCCCGATCTCTGGGACGACGCGGATCGCGCCCGCGACGTCATGCGGCGCTACCGGCGCGTGAAGGATGAAGTCGACCTCTGGGACGAACTCGACGCGCAGGCCGACGACGTGGTCGGGCTGGTTGAGTTCCTGGACCCGGACGACCCGGATCTTCAACTGGAAATCGCCGGCGAAGTCGCCGCGCTCGAAGACCGCCTGGCGTCGCTCGAGTTTCAACTCCTGCTGGGCGAGGAGTACGACGAGCACGACGCCTTTCTGACCGTCCAGTCCGGCGCCGGCGGCACGGAATCCCAGGACTGGGCCGAAATGCTGCTGCGCATGTACTCGCGTTGGGCCGACGCTCGCTCGTTCGCGCCCGACGTCGTGGACATCTCGCACGGCGAGGAGGCCGGCATCAAGAGCGCCACGCTGCGTGCCTCGGGCCGCTATGCCTATGGGTACCTCAAGGCCGAGCGCGGCGTCCACCGGCTCGTTCGGCTTTCGCCGTTTGACGCGAGCAACCGGCGTCACACCTCCTTCGCTCGCGTCGACGTGGTGCCTGTCTTGGAGGACGTGGACGAAGTGGCGATCAGTTCTGAGGACCTGCGCGTCGAGACGTTTCGCGCCAGCGGCGCCGGCGGCCAGTACGTCAACAAGACCGATTCGGCGGTCCGCATCCGTCATGTGCCCACCGGCATCGTCGTCTCCTGCCAGAATCAACGCTCGCAGCATCAGAACCGCGAAGTCGCCATGGAAATGCTCGGCGCACGTCTCCTGGAGCGCCAGATCGCCGAGCGCGAGGCCGAGCAGGCCCGCCTGCGCGGCGACCAGGCTGCCGTCGACTTCGGCAGCCAGATTCGCTCTTACGTCCTGCACCCTTACCGCCAGGTCAAGGACCTGCGCACCGGGCTCGAAGTCGGCAATGCCGACGCGGTGCTGGACGGGCGGATCGACCCGTTCATTGAGGCCTGGCTCCGCGCGTCCATTTCCGCTGGAAACGAGACCGGCGCGTGACGTCAGGACGGCCACTCGGTGCGTCCAGTCGCTGGTTGCCGAATCGCGTTTTGCTCGCCGTGGTCGGGGTCGCAGCGGCCGGACTGGCCTGGCTTACCCTCGGACTTTCGCCGGTCACGGCGGCTTCGTCGATCCAGGCCGATCTCGGCGCCGACGTGGAAATCCGGTCCGCCATCACCTTTCACCTCGATGCGCCCTGGACCGGCCCGGCTCCTTCGAGGGTGTCCACAGTCTTCGGGCTTCGCGACGGAGCGGTTGTTCGACGTGGACGCGCCACGTTCGAGGTCGTAGACCAACGACTCATGGCCTCGCACCGCTGGCGTCCCCGCGGAACCTTGCTGCCGGGCGCCGAGATCGAATACCGCTTCGAAGTGCGCGGCGCGGACGGCACGGCCCGCACGTCAACCAGCACCGTGACCTATATCGACCGCGAACTTCCCTGGCAGTCCCAGTCAGAGGGTCTGGTGGACATCTGGTGGTACGCCGGAGGGAACGATCTGGCGACCGATGCCGTGACCGGCATTCGACGCGGGCTCGAGGTGCTCGAGGCTGACTTCGACTTAGCGCTTCAACGACGAACCCGCTTGATTCTCTACGCCGACGATGCCCGGATGCGTGCCGACATGGGCGGTGGCACGCGTCCCTGGGTGGGCGGCGTGGCGGCCGCCCGCTTTAATCTGATCGTGCTCTATGCCTCCGAATTCGATTGGGGACGGACCACGCTTGCTTCCACCATCGCCCACGAGTTGACGCACATCGCCATCGAACACGCTGTCGGCGAGCCGCCGCGCAACCTGCCCAGCTGGCTCCACGAAGGCGTGGCGACCATTGTTGAGAGCTCGCTCGCCGAGCGGTTTTCCTATGACGCAATTGTCGATGCGGCATTTGCAGCCGATCGGCTGACTTCCTTGCGCGGTCTCACCGGGTCGTTCCCCGTTCGGAGCGGCGGTGCCCTGCTGGCCTACGCCCAGAGCAGGTCCTTCGTCAAGTTCATCATTGACCGTTGGGGCACTTCGGCCATTTCCGAGATCCTGGACGCCTATCGCGACGGCGCGTCACACGACAGTGCGCTTCGGCAGTCCGTCGGCGTGGGACTCGATGCGCTTGAGCGACAATGGCTCGCTACGCTTGGCTCGGACGCCGCGACATCCAGCGCGCGCCGCGCTGTGCCAGCCACCGCTGCGGCCATTGCGCTGCCTTTGGCCGCTACATGATCGTTCTGCAGAACGTCACCAAGGTGTATCCCAGCGGGACCGTTGCCCTTGACGACGTAAGCCTTCAAATCGACGAGCGCGAGTTCGTCTTCCTTGTGGGACCCAGCGGGGCTGGCAAGACTACGCTGATTCGCCTGATCAACCGTGACGCCATGCCCGATAGCGGCAGCGTCTTCGTCGAAAACACGGACGTCACGCGTCTACCGCGCCGCGAGGTGCCTAAGCTCCGACGTCGCGTCGGCATGATTTACCAGGACTACAAGCTACTCCCCACCTTCACGGTGCGGCAGAACGTGGAATTCGTGCTCAAGTCCACCGGTGAATTCAATGGGCGCACGGCCGCGTGGGTGGACGAGGCGCTTGACCTGGTCCAGCTCAGCGACCGCGCCGACCATCATCCCCACGAACTCTCCGGCGGTGAGCAGCAGCGCACGGCCATTGCACGTGCCATTGTCCGGCGCTGTCCGATCCTTGTTGCCGACGAGCCCACCGGCAACCTGGATCACGCCACGAGCTGGGACACGATTCAACTATTGGTCCGGATCAACGCGCTCGGCGCAACGGTGCTGATGGCGACCCACAACCGGGAGATCGTGAACACCATGCGGCGCCGCGTCATCGAAATCGCGAATGGCCAGGTGGTGCGCGACGAACTCGGCGGCGGTTATGACGGCTAGGCTCAACGTTCTGCGCTACGTCCTTGGCGCGGCCATGCTGGGTCTCTGGCGCAACCGCACCATGACGTTGGGCGCCGTGGTGACCACCACCGTCATGCTGGTCACCCTGGCCGCCTTCCTAGCCATCAACGACACCCTGAACGAGATGGTCACGGCGCTCGGCCGCAAGAGCAACCTGATCGCCTACGTCCGCGACGACGCCCGCCCGTCCCGCGTCACCGAGATCATGCAGGATCTGGAGCAGCGACCCGGCGTGGGCGAAGTCCTCTTCGTCACCAAGGAAGACGCCCTGCGCATCTTCCGGGAACGCTTCTTCGACCAGCGCGACGTCATCGACATTCTGCAGGCCAACCCCCTGCCCGCGAGCGTTGAGCTGCGAATGGATGACCCCGCCGTGCTTCCCGGGCTGGCCGACGAGCTACGCGGTATGACCGAGGTGTTCGAGAGCGTCGCCGTCCCCCTCGATGTCGTCGAGCGCCTCGTTTCGATCAGCAACGTCTCACGAGCTGCCGGCACCGCCATGATCATCGCCCTCACCGCCGTCGCCTTGTTTGTGATCGCCAACACCATCCGCATCGCCGTCTACGCTCGCCGCCAGGAAATCGAGATCATGAAGCTGGTCGGCGCCACCGACTGGTTCGTTCGAGGCCCCTTCATTATCGAGGGCGCGTTCATCGGTCTGGTTGGCGCCACGCTGGCTGCCGTCGCCCTGGTGGTGATCTATCTGCAACTGGCGCCCACGGTTACGCGCATCATCTCGTTCCTGCCCATCGCCACCGATGTGTCCTTCGTCCGCAACCTGGCCGTCTTCATTGTGTTGGTCGGACTGGTGGTTGGCAGCATTGGGAGCTACGTCTCGGTGCGCCGCTACCTCGCCGTATAGGAGCCCGCCGCTGATCGTCGTGCAAGGTGTCACCAAGCGATACGACGGCGAGCCGGCCCTTGCCGACGTCTCGATCGCCATCGCCCGTGGCGAATTCGCCTTTCTTATCGGGACCAACGGCGCGGGCAAGACCACGTTGCTACGCATCCTCCTGCGCGAAGAGCCGTTCGACGCGGGCGTGGTGCTGGTGAATGGCGTGGATGTGGCCAGGATCCGCGGCTCGGCGCTCACAAAGTTCCGACGCCGAATCGGCGTCGTTTTTCAGGACACGCGGCTGCTGCCAAATGCCACGGTCCGCGAGAATGTCGGCTTGCCCCTCCAGGTCCGCGGCCAGGCCAATCGCGATATTGATAAGGCCGTGGCCGACGTGCTTGAGCGCGTGGCGCTGTCCGAAAAGTCCGAGCGGTTTCCCCGCCAACTCTCGGGCGGTGAGCAGCGCAAAGTTGCGCTGGCGCGGGCCGTCGTTGCCAAGCCCGACGTCCTGCTCTGCGACGAACCGACAGACAGCATCAACCCGGCCCACGCGCGCGAGATCATCGGCCTGCTGCTCGAAATCAATAGTGAGGGCGTCACCACCCTGGTCGCGACCCACGACAGCGAGATCGTGAACAACCTTCGACGTCGCGTGATTCGGATGGACGCCGGAACGATCCAGGCCGACGAACCCGTCGGCGTGTTCAACACCAGCTAGCGCCGTCCTCCCTGCCGCTGGACCGCCGCGTTCTCACCGCGCGCTCACGCTGCTGCGCTACCGTGGAATCAGCATCCCCCGGTCGTACGTCCCATGCAACGTCCAATTCGCACGGTCCTCACGCTAGCCGGCTCCGTTATCGCGCTCTGTCTTGTGTTCTCCATCGGATTTGTGGCCGGCGCTACCGCCCTCGGTCCCGGCGTTCCGCCCCCGCAGGTCGTCGCCGGCGATCCGCCGCCCGAAGTCAAGGATGAGACGGACGGCGTCGACTTTGGACTGTTTTGGGAAGCCTGGTCTGTCATTCAGGACAACTACTACGACGGACCGTTGGCCGCCGAATCGCTGCGCGAAGGCGCTATTCGCGGACTCGCCGAAGCGACCGACGATCCCTACACCCGCTACCACGACCCTGAGCAGGCCCGGCGGTCCAGCATCAGCTTGTCGGGCTCGTACGTGGGCATCGGAATCCGCGTCGAAATGCGCGATGACTTCCCCTTCGTCACCCAGCCCTTGCCGCGTTCGCCCGCCGAGGCCGCCGGCATTGGGAGCAACGAATTCGTGCTCGCCGTCGACGGCGTCTCGACCAAGGGCACGCCCCTTGCTGAGTTCGGGCGAATCGTGCGCGGTGAGCGGGGCACGTCCGTCACACTGACGCTGCGGCGGCAAGGTGAAACGACCGAGCGCGACGTCACCATCGTTCGCGACCGCATTGTCGTGCAGTCCGTTACGACCAGGGTCATTGACGATGTGGGCTATATGCGGATCGCAAACTTCTCGTCCCGAACGTCCGGTGAACTCCGCCGCGCCCTTAGCGGCTTTCGAACGGTAGGTGTTGAGCGGCTGGTCGTGGACCTGCGAAATAACCCCGGCGGTTTGTTGGACGCCAGCGTGTCGGTCACCAGCCGCTTTCTCCCGGAGGGCGAGCTGATTCTGCGCAGGGAAAGCCGCAACGATCCGACGCATGTGTATAACGCCGTGAGCGGATTCCGAGACCTGCAAACTCCAATGGTCGTCCTGGTGAACTCAGGGTCGGCCAGTGGATCCGAGGTGTTCGCGGGTGCGCTCCAGGCCCATGGCCGCGCCACGCTCATCGGCGAGCAGACCCACGGCAAGGGCTCGGTACAGGAGCTGCACAAGCTCTCCGACGGCTCGGTCATGCGCGTCACCACCGGCATCTGGTTCACCCCTGCCGGGGTGGCCCTGGCGGGCGCCGGCAGCGGCCTTACGCCAGACCTCGAGGTTGCAATGTCCGAGGGCCAGATCGGTGGTGACGACGATCCGGTGCTCGCTGCCGGTTTGGAGGCCGTTCGGGCCCTCCCGCTGGACGTCAGCCGCTAGCCGCTGGTGGGGCCGCGGCCGGAGTCGCCACGATCAGGCGAACGCCGAAGCCCCGAGCCACCTTGGCGCCGGGTCCGGGTTCCTGGCCCACGACGATCTCGTCGCTGGCGCCAGGGGTTGGGATGAGGCGTATCGATCCGACCAGGAGACCGTTGTCGAACAGCGTGCGTTGGGCGTCGTCGATCGTCCGTCCAACTAGCGCGGGAACCACGACCTCGCCGATCCGAACCACCGTCAGATGCACCTCAGACCCGCTCGGTGCGCCTTCCCCGCTGGTCGGAATCTGCGCAATCACTACGCCGTTCGGCGCCGAATCGTCCTCGATATACGTGGGTTCGCCCACGGCGAGCCCAGCCAGTTCGATGGCGCGCCGCGCGTCGTCTTCGGCTCGCCCCACCACCAGCGGTACCGGCACGATTTCGACACCGCGGCTTATCTGCAATACGACCACGGAGCGCCGGTCAACTACGGCCCCAGCCAACGGCTCCTGGCCGAGCACGGTGCCGGCCGGCACGTCCTCGCTGAAGGCGGCGACTTCAATAACCTGGAATCCGCGCTGGTCCAGGAGCGTCCGCGCATCCGCTGCGGCAAGGCCCGCCACGTTTGGCAGCGGCGCCAGGGATGGCCCGCGGCTGACGGTCACGATCACCGGCTCGAGCCGCTGAACCAGGACTCCGGCTGCCGGATACTGGCGAATCACCAGGCCTGCCGCCACCGTGTCGTCGAAGGCCTCCTCGACTTGCGGCCGGAAGCCCGCCGCTTCCAGGACTTCTCTGGCTGAACTCGCGTCGAGGTTTACGACTGCCGGCACCTCCACCACGTCCGCGTTCGGATCCTCACGCCGCGGAACCAGTCGCTCGTCGCTGGACGGGACCGGCGCGCCGGGCTGTAGCAGGGCACCGGCGTCGTCGGCCAGGAGCTGAAGGCCGACCAGAGGGTCGGCCACGGTGGCCAGCACGAGCATGAACACGGTTGCCGCGGCTCCGAGCGCGAGCGCGAGACCCCACACGGGGACGGGGGGGCGCCGCCCGAGCGACCCCCTCACCGTATGCAAGCTTTGCCCGGGCCTACGTCGCGCGCGCAGACGCGCTGTGCGCCGGCCTGGCTGGCTAGATTGGCGGTTCATGCAATTGGGCCGGTGAACCGTCAGTCGCGGGCCGTCGCCTCACGCGGCGCTGGTGGCACTCTGACGCCCAGCCGCGGCCGTGGTCGGTGGCCCAGCGTGGCCGTTGGTCGTCTCACTCGCCATCGCAGCTCCGTCGAGGCGCAGCGACAGCAGCTCGGAGATACCGTCTTCGCGCATCGTCACCCCATAGACCGTCGACGCTGCTTCGACCGTGACGGCGTTGTGTGTGATGAGCAGGATCTGCGTGCGCTCGCTGAGGGTGAGCACCTGCCGGCAGAATCGCATTACGTTCTGGTCGTCAAGCGCGGCGTCCACTTCATCCAGGATGCAGAACGGCGGCGGACGAATCTTCAACAGCGCAAGGATCAGCGCCGCCGCCACCAACGCCCTCTCACCGCCCGATAGCGCCGCCAGTTGCTGCGGCCGTTTACCGGGCATTCGAATCGAGAAATCGACCCCTGTCTGCTCGATGTCGTTGGGTGATGTCAGGACCATGTGCGCCTCGCCGCCGCCGAACAGGTCGGTGAATGTCGAGCGGAACGCCTCGTTCATGGTCTCGAACGTCGTCATGAATTCCGCGTGCAGTTGCTGCTGCAGGTCTCGCGCCAGCGTCTGCAGGTTGGCCTCGGCGCCCTCCAGGTCGGCAATCTGCCGGCGCGCGTCCTCGACCCGGGTGCGCTCGTGCTCGTATTCCGCCGGCGCCAGGGGGTTTACCGGCCCCAGCCGGTCCAGCATGCGCCGCAGCTCGGTCGTCCGGCGCTCGATCTGACCAATGGGCGTCCTAGCCTTCTCCCCCTGAAGGCGGTCGATACCCAGATTGTCGCGCGCCTGGGTCCGGATTTCGGCGCGACGTTCAACCAGCCGCTCGGTCTCGCGCTGCGCTGCGGCCACCTCCCCCTCGGCCCGAGCCTGCTCTTGCGCCCGCACTTCGGTCTGCATCTGCAGTCGCTGGAGCTCCAGGCGCGCGTCCAGCGCCGCGGACTCCAGTCGACGTACCAGGCCCACGTCGGGCGCGTCCGCGCTCTTGGCGACAGCATCAATTTCAGACAGCGCGGCCGTCGCCGCGGTGCGCGAATGCTCGGTGTCCAGCCGCTCGCGTTCCAGGGCCTCCGCCTCGGCCCCGGCCTGTGCCGCCGCCCGGCTTCGCTGAGCCGCCTGGGTGCGCAGATCGGCCGCGCGGCGCTCGTTCACGCCCAGTGCCGCTTCCAGCGCCGCCAGTTGCGCCTCGGCCTCGGTGGCCCCCGTTGCGTTGGCTCCGGATTGGTCGAGCTCCTCGCTTAGCCGCTTCACCTCGTCTTCGGACTCGGCCATGCGCGGGGTCAACGCCTCAAGTCGTCCCTCAATGCCGGCCAGAAGCTGCCGGGCCTCCTGCTGTCTCGCACTGAGCGCCTGGGCTTCCGCTTCGACCCGCTGGTGCCGTCGGTTGGCTGAGGCTGTCGCGGCGTGCGCCTGCTGGTGAGCGCCGGCTGCTGCGGAACTGTCCGCTTCGGCAATCCGAAGGGCGGCGTCCGCGGCGCGCAGCGCCCCGTCGGCAACCTGCGCGGCTTGCTGCAGGTCTGGATGTCGGCGTTGTGCCGCGTCCAGCGCCTGTTGCGCCGCGCTGATCCGATTCTCGATGTCCCGTCCGGCCGCGTCGTGCGCGCTTAGCCGCACTGTGCCGTCGATGTCGATGCTGTCGCCGTCCAGCGTGACGATCTGGTGGTTGGCAAGGTCGCCGCGTGCCTGGCGCGCCCGCAGGGCGGCGTCCAGGTTCTCGGCCACTAGCACTCGGCGTAGCAGCCGCCGCACCAGGTCGCCGTCGGGACCGGGGGCATCCACCACGTCGGCCAGTGTGCCGCGCAGGCCCGCTGGCGCGTCGTTGACCGCATCGCCCTCGTACGGCCAGCCCCGAAACCCAGCGGTGGGGCGCCAGCGCAGCCTGCCCAGCCGGAGTTCGCGTACGGCAGTTCGTATCGCCGTACCGTCCGTCGGACGCGCCACCAGCATCGCGTCGAGGCCGCCCTCAAAGGCAGCTTTCAGGAGCCGTAGGGCCTCTGGGCTGCGCGGACGCATTCGGTCGCGTAGCCGGCCTATGACCGTGCCGGGCGCCCGCGCCTGCAACGCCCGCAGCGCCTCGTCCGTTCCGCCGGCTTGTGCCCGGGCTTCCTGCAGCGCCGCCAGCTCACGGCGCAACGCGGCGCTGGCGGCGGCGCCTGCCCGCAGGTCTGACTGTGTTTGCGCCTGGGCTTGCTGTGCGGCTCGCGCGGCCTCGACGGCAGCTCGCCGCGCCTCCGCCGTCCGGTCCAACTTCGCCGCGGCTACCTCAGCCTTGTGCTGCATCGCCTCCGCAGCCCTGCGCCCGGCCGCGGCCGCGTCGCTGGCGGCCGTCGCCTGGTCGTGGAGCCGCGCCAGGTCAGCCTTGAGCCTCTCGCCTTCCCTGACGAGGTGCCGCTGACGCTCGCGCAACGCAGAACGCTGGTCACGCACGGTGGCCAGCTGCTTCGACAGCGTCTGCACTTGGCGCCGTCGTTCGCGCTCCGGCGCCAGGGTCTCGAACAGCCGCTGCCGCTCACTTTGAATCTGCGCCATGTGCGCGTCGAGTTCGGCCAGTGACTGCCGGGCAACGCGCACTTCCTCCACCAGGGCCTCCGCGCGTGCCGCCAGGCTCGCGCTACGCGCGCTCAAGTCGGCGTGACGGCTGTCCAGGTGCCGTTGCTGCTCGACAAGGCGTACACGTTTTGCCGCGCGCTCCGCCGCCTCGCGTTGAGCTTGCTCGAGCTGGTTCCGCGTCGCCGCCAACTCCTGCTCCAGTTCGCCGCTGCGCAGGGAGGCCTGCGCGGCCTGCCGACGGAGTGCTTCCGCCGGTTCGGCCAGCAGCGCCGCCAGCTGCTCGGTGGCCGCTTGTTCGCGCTCTTCGGCGGCTTGAAGCTGGCGGCTCACAGCGAATAGGCGATGTCGCGCCAGCGCTATCTGGCCGTCGCGCAGTTCGCGTTGCAGGTCGGCCCCGCGTTGGGCGACCTGGGCCTGCTGGCGTAGCGTATCCAGCCTGGACTCGATTTCCGCGGCCAGGTCGTGCAGGCGCTGCAGATTGCGCCGGGTCTCCGTTAGCCGGCGCCATGCCTGATCCCGGCGCGCATAGAACCGGGCCACGCCGGCCGCGTCTTCCAGAAACGCGCGGCGATCCTCCGGCCGCTGCTGCAGCATCTGATCGACCTGGCCCTGGTTGATTACCGAGTGCCCGCCGTGGCTTGCGGCGCCCGCGCTCATCAGGTCCAGCACGTCGCGCAGGCGGACGCGCGCCCCGTTTATCGTGTATTCGGAGGCGCCCGTCCGGAAGAGCCGTCGCCCGATCACCACCTCGTTGAATTCGGTCGGCAGCCATTCGGCGGCGTTGTCAAACGTTAGCCGCACGTCGGCCATGCCGGTTCGCGCGCGCGACTCCGAACCCCCGAAAATCACGTCTTCCGCACGGCGGATGCGCAGCAGGCGCGGCGTCTGTTCACCCATCGCCCACCGGATAGCGTCCGACAGATTGCTCTTGCCCGCGCCGTTCGGCCCCACGATCGCCGTTACACCGGGCCGGAACTCCAGCGTCGAACGACGCGGGAACGTCTTGAATCCCTGGAGTTCAATCCGCCGCAGGTACATCCGTATTTCCTTCGGCCCGATCGAGCGCCGCCAGCGCCGCGCGCGCCGCCGACTGCTCGGCACGCTGCTTGCTTGAGCCCTGTCCTGAGGCCAACACCTGGTCATCGGCCTGAACCGCCATGGTGAATAGCCGGTCGTGGTCCGGTCCCTGCACGGTCACAAGCTCATATGCGGGCGTGGCGCCCTGCATGGCTTGCAGTTTTTCCTGGAGTTGTGATTTGTAGTCCTTGGCGGGACCTTCCCAGCCGTAGCGGTCGTGCTCGCGGATCAGGATGGGACTAAGCAGCTCGCGCAGCACCTCCAGCCCCTGGTCCAGGTATACCGCGCCCAGGACCGCCTCGAACGCTCGGCCCAGCACGCTGGCGCGTGAACGACCGCCGCTCAGATCCTCGCCGCGCCCCAATTGCACGAAATCGCCAAGCCCCAGCTCCTCGCCAATCTCGCCCAGCGTCGTCAGGTTCACCAGGGACGCCCGTGCGTGGGTCAGCCGGCCTTCGGAACGGTCCGGGTAACGCTTGAACAGCAGTTCAGCGGCCACAAGGCCCAGCGCCGCGTCACCCAGGAACTCCAGCCGCTCGTTGCTGTCCGCGTCCGCCAGGTCGGCCTCGTTGACCAGCGACCGGTGCACGAGCGCCTGTGCCAGCAGCGTCCGGTCCTCGAAACGAACGCCGAGGCGCGCCTCCAGGCATTCCAGCGTCTCGTCGTCCAGCGTGAGGTTCGACAAGGCTCAGGCCCAGGGCCGTGTGGAGGGCCGGAAGAGTCGGTGAACTAGGGAGCGGAGGTCGGCGGGGCCCACGCGGGTGGGCTGGAGGAGGCGTATCGCGATCAGCGCGTCCGTGCCTCCATTCGCCCCCCGCTCAGGCGCGCTGCGCGGCGCCCTGTTCCTGCACGCTCAGACACCACTCACGATACTTCGCCGAGCGGCCGCGCACGATGTCAAAGTAGAGATCCTGCAACGCGCCCGTCACCGGACCGATCTCGCCGTCCCCGATGATGCGCCCGTCGATCTCCCGCACCGGAGAGATCTGCGCCCCCGTTCCCACCAGGAACAACTCGTCGGCGATATAGAGTTCCGTGCGGTCGATCGGGCGCTCGTTCGTCTCGATCCCCAGGTCGTCCAGCGCGATCTGCATGACCGTCGCGCGCGTCACGCCTTCCAGGATGTCCTCGCTCAACGACGGCGTCAGCAGCTTCCCGTGTCGCACGATGAACAGGTTCTCACCCGAACCCTCGCTCACGTGCCCGTCGTGCGTCAGCATGATCGCCTCGTCGAACC
>JAPOXI010000114.1 GCA_026707185.1 Chloroflexota bacterium | reverse complement strand
ATCCAGGGGACGACGGCGGACATCATGAAGGTGGCGATGGTGAAGCTGGACCGGGCGATCCGCGAGGAGGGGTTCGCGGCGCGGATGTTGCTGCAGGTGCATGACGATTTGCTGTTCGAGCTGCCGGCGGAGGAGTTGGACGACTTTGCGCGGGCGGCGCGGGACCTGATGACGACGGCGGTTCCGCTGCACGTGCCGCTGGCGGTGGATGCGAAGGCGGGGCCGAACTGGCGGGATCTGAACGAGCTCTAGCGGGGTTGGGCTGCCGCTCTACGCGGTGATCTGGGACGACGGAGATCGATCGTTGCGGCTCCATCGCAAGGCCCTCACCCCAAGACGTGTATGTGCCCCGCGCCTTGGAGCGTCCACAGTGAGAGTTGATCGGCCTGGATCGACCAGCGCTGGGTCTCGTCTGAGACCGTGGGAGAGCGAGATTGTCCCGCCCCGTCAGCGCTCTCCGGGGGATTCCAAGGACCGGAAACACACACGGGACCCTCCAGGCACCCAACGTATGGGGACCCACCCCGCGTCCTACCATGACCTGACCTCACCTCCGCCGAGCTTGCCGATGCCCTCCGACCTCACCGCCTACATCCGTGACGTCCCCGACTTCCCGAAGCCGGGCATCGTTTTCAAGGACATTACTCCGCTGCTCAAGGACCCCGGTGCCCTGGAATCGGCCATACAGGCCCTCGCCGCTCCCTATCGCGACGCCAATCTCGTGTCCGTCGCCGCCATCGAGTCCCGCGGTTTCATCTTCGCCGCCGCCGTCGCCTGCGAACTCGGCTGCGGCTTCGTTCCCCTACGAAAACCCAACAAGCTGCCGGCCGAGACGACGTCGGCCACCTACGAGCTTGAGTACGGTACCGACACCATCGAGATCCACGTCGACGCCATCCACCCCGGCGACCGCGTGGCCATCATCGACGACGTCATCGCCACCGGCGGAACCGCCGCGGCTGCCGTGGAGCTGGTCGAGGCACTGGGCGGCAATCTGGTCGGCATCTCATTTCTCATCGACCTCGCCTTCCTCGGTGGCACGGCAAAGCTCGGCGACTACCCCATCCACCGCGTCATCACCTACGACTAGAGCAGATCGACGTCAGGCTCTCAGCCGAATCACGGCCAAACCGGCGCTCCCCGCCTGGCCAGGGCCCGTCAGGAATCCCATCGACTTCCCCATCAGGTTCGGCCCGTGTGTGTCCCGGTCCAGCAGCCCCACCTTTGCGTCCTACTTGCGCGGCGCCACTGCCAGGTTCACCGCCACCGTCGACTTGCCGACTCCCCCATTGCCGCTAGCTACCCCGGGCGTGTTCTTTACGCTGGTCAGAACCTCCCCGTCCCGACCTGGAGCCGTGTTGGTCTCGACTTCCGCTGCCCGGTTGGGTGAGATCGGCCTGGCCACAGCCTCAGAGAATTCTGCATGGACGTCGCGAGGCTACAGTCCGTCTCGGACCCATCAGGAACGGTAAGCCAACGCGGAGAGTCCATGGCAACAAAGACCGCGAACGCGGCAGACCGCTTCGCCAGGGTTCGCGACCTCAACCTACACCACCTGGAGTGGGGTGACCCCGCGGCGGCGCCGGTCATCATGGTGCATGGCCTGACGGGGAACGCCCACGCCTTCGACAACCTGGCGGCCCACTTTGCCACCCGCTACCACGTCATATCCGTGGACGTACGCGGCCGCAGCGACAGCGATCTCCTATCCCCGGAGATAGCCCGGCGCATGCTGGCGGAGATGCAGGACTGCCGCATGGTTGAGGTACCCGGGGTAGGCCATGCGCCCACGCTCATGGAACCCGAGGCCTGCGGCCCGGTCATGGAATTCTTCTCCCTGGCCTGTCCGGGCGTGAGCTAATCCGCTACCCCCGGGCGGAGTAATGCCAGCGATTCCTGCTGGCGGGCAATGCCGGGTTGAGTTGTCAGGCCTACGACGGCCTGACTTTCCGTCATTTCGGTGCTGGCGGGATGAATACTGTCAATTGAGCGAACCGGCTGGGGATCTGACCGGCGTTCGAATGCACAGGGCTTTCGCTTGGCGGGTGGTGCAAACGTCCGGGCTCCCGTCCGTCATCTAGCGACGGACGTCAAACACGTCCTGGCAGGTTTCGCATTCAGACGAGTACGCCGGCATGTGGAAGTCCGGCGATTTCCCCGACCACACCGTCATCGCCTGCGACGGGGCCTGAGAATCGAACGAACGCGCCCTGGGCGCTAAAGCACGGGCAGCGGGTCGGGCCGCGCCGCGTTCAACTTCGTAATCTCCGACGCAACTCCCCGAGCCGCTTCGAAATACGGCCCCGCCACCGGGTCGTCCATCCCCCGCGAAGCCACCGGCCGCCCGTTGTCCGAGGCAATCCTGACCTCCGGATCCAGCGGAATCTCGCCCAGGAACGGTACGCCGAGTTCCTTCGCCGCACTTCGCGCCCCACCGTGATCGAAGATCTCGAACCGCGCCCCCGTATCCGGGCTGATGAAGTACGACATGTTCTCGATCACGCCCAGCACCGGCACGCGCAGCTTCTCGAACATGGCAATCCCGCGGCGCACATCCTGCAGCGCCACTTCCTGCGGCGTACTGACGATCACCGCGCCCGACAAAGGCAGCAACTGCGACAGTGAAAGCGGCGCGTCGCCCGTGCCCGGCGGCAGATCCACGATCAGATAGTCCAGCTCGCCCCAGGCCACGTCGTGCAGCAGTTGCCGCAGTGCCTGCGCCACCATCGGACCCCGCCAGATCACCGCCTGTCCTGGGTCCGTCAGAAACCCCATCGACATCACCGGCACGCCAAACGCCGAAAGCGGCTGAATCTTGTCGTTCTCCAGGATCGGCCGCCCGTCGATCCCCAGCATCCCCGGTACATTCGGGCCGTAGATGTCGCCGTCCAGCAGCCCCACTTTGGCCCCAAGCTCGCGCAGCGCCACCGTCAGGTTCACGGCCACCGTCGACTTGCCGACGCCCCCCTTGCCGCTCGCCACCGCCAGCGTGTTCTTCACGCCGGCCAGGACATCGCCCTCTTGGCCGAAACCAGTATTGGTCGATACTTCTGCCGTCCAGGTGATCTCAACCGTGCTCGGCCACCCCAGCCCGGCAATCGCTTCTCGAACGTCGCGCTCGATGGTCTCGCGGTGCGGTGACGCTGGCGACGTCAGCACCACCGTCAGCGACACGTTGTCCCCGTCAACCCGCACGTCCCGAACAAGCCGCGCCGCCACCAGCCCGCGCTGCAGATCCGGTTCGATTACGCGCGCCAGTGCCTGCGTCACCTCGGCGGAGCGATCCATCGGCGCTTGGGGCAGAGAGGTCATGGCAATGCTAGGCCGTATGTGGTGAATTGGCGCCGCGTGCCTCGCGCGCCGTCCTCGCCCTTAAGGCTAGCACCGGACGGTCAGAATCCTTGCTGAAGCGCACGCGGCCAAATTGAAGCTGTCCGTCTCGATGGCTAGAGCGGTCCCAGTTCCACGTACTCCGTCGGGTCCGTCACACCCGCGTCTATAAACCCGCGCCGTCGCTCGCCGCACTTGCCGCACACGCCGCAGTGCCGCCCGTCAACGGGACTGGCGCAGGAGAGCGCCTCGTCTACCGGCATGCCGACCGCGGCTCGCACCACGTCCGCCTTGTGCATGTCGCCCAGCGGCGTCAGCACAGTGAAGCTGGTGTCCATGGCCAGCCCCGCGGTTCGCTCCAGGCTGCGCAGAAAGTCAGCCGTGGCATCGGGAAACGGGTTGCTGGCCAGGAGGCCGATTGCCAGGTTTGGCGTTTCGTTCACCCCGCCATAGAGCGCCGCCGCCCCCAGCAGGAGCAGATTGCGTCCTGGCAGGTACCAGTCTTCGTCCGGCTGCTGCGCGTCGGGAACATCGGCCCCCCCCACACTCCAGTGAACTCCGTAGAGGGCGCCGACATCCAGCTTCAGCTCGACAATTGGCCGCACCGCCGGCGAATCCAAGGCGCTGAAGAACCGCTCCAGCGCCGCCAGTTCCGCGTCTTCCCAGCGGAGGCCAGCGCGCACGAACAGCGGTGTCACCTCGGCGTATTCGCCCGCCAGCAGGCCGGTCATGATGCAACTGTCCAGCCCGCTCACCAGCGCCGCGACCCGCGACCCGACCGGCGCCCGCTCAGCCATGCAACCCCCGTGGAAAACGATACGTCCCGACAAGCCGTCGCAGCGTACGATGTAACCGATAGAAACTGCGGTCCACGGCCGCCAGGCGAAGGCAGGAGTCCATGGATCTCCAGGGCGCAACGGTTGTCGTAACCGGCGGCGCGCGCCGCGTGGGACGCCATGTCGCCACCCGGCTGGCCGAGCGCGGCGCCAACATCGTTGTCAACTACCGAACGTCAGCCGACGAAGCCCGCGAAGCAGTCGAGGACTTCAGCGCCCTCGGCGTCGGCTCGCTGGCTGTCCAGGCTGACGTCTCGACCAAAGAGGGCGTCGAACACATCCGCGACGCCGCCATCGAACGCTTCGGCGGCGTCGACGTCCTCCTCAACAACGCCTCCATCTACTTCGAGTCCCCGCTGGACGACCTCACCGAGGCCGACTTCGACCGCAACATCGCCGTCAACCTCAAGGGCCCTTATCTCGGCTGCTGGCTTTTTGGCCTGCACATGCGCGACCGTGGCCGCGGCAAAATCGTCAACATCGCCGACTGGGCCGTGAACCGCCCCTACGTCAACTACGCGCCCTACTTTGTGGCCAAGGGTGGCATCGTTACGCTCACCCACGTGTTCGCCAAAGAACTCGCGCCCACCGTCATGGTCAACGCTATCGCCCCGGGTCCCATCCTCATGCCGGCCGACTTCAGCCAGGAAACCATTGACGCCGTGGCCGCCGCCACGCCGCTCGGCCGCATCGGACATCCCGAAGATATCGCCCAGACGGTCCTCTACCTCGTGGAGGCCACCGACTTCGTCACCGGCGCCGTCATCCCCGTCGACGGTGGCCGCACGGTCTCCTGACAGGAGCGATTCCAGGCATGTACGAAATCGTCAAACACATCGACTTCTGCTTCGGTCACCGCCTCATCGACTACCAGGGCAAGTGCAACCAGCCCCACGGCCACAACGGGCGCGTTGAAATCCGCCTAGCCTCGGACACCCTTGATGACATGGGCATGGTCGCCGACTTCCGCGACGTGCGCCGCAGCATGCAGACCTGGATTGACGAGCACCTGGACCACCGCATGATCCTGCGCCGCGACGATCCGCTGGTCGGAGCCATCGAGGCCCTCGGCCAGCACGCCTACCTCATCGACGACAACCCCACCACCGAAAACCTGGCTCGCCTCGTCTACGAGCAGACCCAGGCCCTCGGCTTCCCCGTTATCGCCGTCACCCTCTGGGAGACCCCCGACTCCCACGCCACCTACGCGCCCGACCAGGTGAGCGTTGGCGCCAACGGCCGACGATCGAGCCAAGAGACAACCACAGCCCGCCGATAGCGCGACGAGAATCCCGCGCGTCGACAGCGCGGCCACCGGACTTAATGGGTCCGTCAGCGGTCAGGTGGCCGATCAGTCCCCCCGCCGGTTCGGTGTCGGATAGCCTGAATTGAAGTTTGGATAGGCTGCGATTCATGCGCGCGACCGTCCGCAACTGCGCTTCAACGTTATTGCTGGTCGGGCTGGCGTTGTTGGGCTGTGAACCAGCGGAGGAGTCGGAGGCCCCGGTGGCGGCTGCGGGGCCGGCGGTTACGCCAACGGTGGATGCCGCTCCGGCCGTCACGCGGACGCCGACGGCCGCTGTCAGGACCGAGGCGAGCCCGACCCCTCCGCCAGCGCTGGTCGCGGACTTCGGCGATGCGCCCGACGGCGCGCCGGCCGGCTACCGCGGTACTCGCGTCATCGGGCGTTTCCCAACCCGACTCGATACCCGAAGCAGCCCTAATCCCGGCGCGCACGTGCTCACACCGGGAACCGATCGATTGGGCGAGATCGTGACAGCGGAGGCCGGCGCGGACGACCGGGCTGACCCTGATGGCGTCCCCAACCTAGTCAACGGCGACGGCGGCGACGACGGCGTGATCGCGCTGACGCTGAACCTGGATCAGGCGCCGGCTCAAGCCATCCTGGAAGTCTCGGCATCGCTTACGGCTGGTGCACCGCGCGGTCCCAGATACCTGAACGTCCTGATCGACATGAATCTGGATGGCCGCTGGAGCGTTGGCGAGGACGTGACGCCCGAATGGGCCGTTCGGAACCTGTCCGTAAACCTGACGCCTGGAGCGTCCCGGCGGGTCGCCTCGCGGCCGTTTGTTCTTGGCACGATCAACCGGCTTCCCGACGGCGCCTGGATGCGGGTGGCGCTGACACGCGAGCGAATCGTGGGTGATGCCTGGGACGGCGGCGGGCGCTGGCAGGCCGGAGAGATTGAGGACTATCAGTTGGTACTGCCGCGTGCTGCCGGCGGCGCCAGCGACGCGGCGGCGCCGCTCATAGCCACAATCTGTCCGTCGAATGTCGACGTTCCCAGCGGAGCACTCATGCAACGCACAGGCTGCCGGCTGGTGAACCTGGGCGGCGACGGAGCGTCTGAACTGCGACTCGTCCCCGTGACTGGGGACGCCAGCCTCGTTCCTGATCGTATCGGCAGGCTGGACCTCCGCGCAGGCGCCGAGCTGGTCATTCCCCTCGTCATCGTCCGGGGCGAGGACGAAGGGCGTTGGCGCTACCGGACGGGCCAGGAACTGCAAGCCGAGGTGGCCGAAGGATCGGTGGCGCTGGGCGCGGCAGCCGTTGACCGAACACTCGCCATTGTTCCCGCCGACGACCAGCCGCTCTTTCACATCGACCGCACCGCCGACTACTTTTCCATCCATAGCCTTGCGCCGGTTAACGGGTTTGCCTTCGCCGATATCCGGCGCCTCGCCAGCGGAACCACGGACCTCTCGGCTGCCGACCTGAACCTGCTGCGTAGCGTCTGGTTCGCCGTGGAACCGGTGCCGCGAACGACCGCTGGCGGCACCTTTGCGGCGTTTGTGATCGATACGGCCGACGCGCTTCCGCGAGCCGACAGCAATCTCGGCTTCCAGATCGCGCTGGCGTTGCAGGCCACCGACACCGTCTCAGACGACTGGAGGCCGCAGGTAGGCGACTTTGATCTGTTCCAGAACACCGACACGTGGTTTGAAGTGATCTACCGACCAGACACCACGCCGCAGTGGCGTCTCCAGAAGCGCACAGCTACCGAGCCTGGCGCCGCCGCGCCCACGGGGGCCACGGCCTTCATTGACGGGTCGCGCGTTGTCGTCTTGGTGCCGGCGCTGGAGTTGCAGCGCGATCTCGCCTCCCTGCGGTTTCGCGTGACCTCATTCGTGCATGAGCGTGGCGATCCGCTGGGGGCGGAGGGACCTTCGATGGCTGACTCGGCGCCTGGACTGGGGCAGGCGCTGGCGGTGTTCGGCAACGTGCCCGTCGCTGTTGGCTGACCCTCGTGCCTGACCTGGCCTCGATAACCCCGCGCGGGTTTGGCGGCTCAAGGCCGCTGGGACGGCGCGCATTCGGACGAATCGTCGCCGGAACGCTGGCCACGGCGCCGTTCGTGGGGCCGGGCCTGACCGACGAGGACCTTCCACCAGACTTTGCCATCGAGAACGGCCATCACTTTCGCCAGGCGTCCCCTGAGTCGAACGCGGGGTACGGCGTCTTCAATGGGCGGCGCCCCTGGTGGGATTCCTACCGCCGGGCGGGCGGCCCGCAGGTCATGGGCTATCCGATCAGCCTGCCCTACGCGCGAGCTGGCCTCGCCATCCAGGCCTTCAGCCACGGCGGGCTCCAATCGCCAATCCACGGCGTAAACCTGGCGCCCGCCAACGTGCTGGAGCTTCTCGACACGGCCGGCTTCGCACGCCGGCTCCACGACCAGTACCAGGTGCCCATGCCGCTGGACTCCGGCTCCGACACAAACGCACGCCTGGCCTGGATGACCGACGAGCCCATACGGGCTGCCTACTTCGCCAACCCCGAGCCCACCCGCTTTCTCACCTGGAACCGCACTCGGGCGCTTCGACGTTTCGGACTTCCAATGTCGCAGCCTGAGCACCTCGGCCCGACCATCGTGCAGCGATTCCAGCGCGGGGTCCTTGAGCGCCCCGTGGACGGGCACGTCGTGCGCGTCCGGCCAGTGGGTCAATTGCTGGACGAACTGGGCCTGGTGACGAGCGACCGCGCCTCGCCCATCTCCAGCATGGACGCGTTGCTGGGCGCGGCGGGTCGGACCATCCACGAGCGACTCATGGCCGCGGTGCGGGCCCGCATTCGAACAGAATCTGGCACGTGGGCCGTCTTCGCCGCCAACTCCGGCGCCAACCGTCCGCTGGTGGCCATCAACGCCGACCGCCGGATGCGCACGCTCAGCGTCTGGAAGGTACTGCTGCTGCGCGAAGCCTTTCGCCTGCGAGCCGCCGGGCTGCTGTCGTTCGACGAACGTCTGACCATGGACGAGACAGTCGTCGAGCGCTCCGATCCTCCCATTAGCCTGGAGCCCGGCCAGCAGATTGAAGTCGGCGCCGCACTCGCGCGTGCGATGAGTGTCAGCGACAACGCTTCGGCAATCCTGCTCGCCGACCGTGTGGGGTACCAGAACATTGACTTTGATCTGCGTCGCGAGGGCGTGCAGACCACCACGGTTAACACCAACGAGCCATTCACCACCGCCCGTGAAGTGGCGGATATTTTGGAACGTATGGTCGGTCTGCGTCCGGGTGTATGGCAGCCCACCCTGACCGAAATCCGGGCCATGCGCGAATTGCTGCTCAGTGAACGGCGTACCAACCGGATCCCGCGGTGGCTGCGTCGGCACCAGGTGGCACACAAGACCGGCGACTTTCCCGACGCCACCAACGACGCGGGTGTGGTCTATACCGACATGGGCCCGGTAACCGTGGTGGTGCTTGTGGACCGCACACCGAATCGAGATCGAAGTGCAGAGGCAATCGCGGATGTGGCTCGGATGATCGTCGACGCGGTCGACCCGCCGGCAATTGAAACCGAGGCGCCCGTGGGCTGACGTGACGCGCGGTTGCGTCCGGTGCCAGAGGCGCGTACGGTCGAGTTAGAAGGTTTCAAGTCAAAGACCCAATGTTCAACCGATTCTTTCGCGGAAGCTCTGCGCCGGCAACCGGCATTCCCGATGTGACACCGCGCCCGCCCGAATTGCGCGAGCCGCGCCTGCCGCCGGCGCAGCGCCTCACCGAGAAGTGGCCGATATTGCACTACATGGAGCCGCGCCCGTACGACATGACGAAGTGGGACTTCCGGGTCACCGGGCTCGTTGAAGAAGACGTGCGGTGGTCATGGGACGAGTTCACAGCGCTTCCGCAGGTAGAACTGACCTCTGACATCCACTGCGTCACCCACTGGAGCCGCTACGACAACCTCTGGCGGGGGATTCACGTTCGTGAAGTGCTATCGCGCGTAAAGCCACTACCCGAAGCCCAATTCGTGATGGTGCATGCCGACCCGAACTATACGGCCAACCTTGCGCTGTCCGAACTGGACCAGGACGACGTCCTGTTCGCGATCGACCACGACGGCGAGCCGCTCACCCACGAGCATGGCGGCCCGCTGCGCCTGGTGCTGCCCAGCCTTTACTTCTGGAAGAGCGCCAAGTGGGTGCGCGGCCTGGAGTTCATGGACCACGAGGAACCCGGGTTCTGGGAACGGGCCGGCTACCACGTCCGCGGCGATCCCTGGCTGGAAGAACGCTTCGGCGGCAAGGTCCGCGAGACCATGCAGCAGGCCCGCTCCCGCGCCCTCCGCGAAGGCCGCCGGGTCCAGCGCTAGCCGCTAGGTCCCATTCAGGCCGACAACGCTTTCAGTGCGTCGCGTCACGATCCTCTCCCAGGCTTGGCCTTAAGCTAGAAGGGCTGGGACCCCAGACAGACGCATGACCGCTAAGACGACCTACGCCGATCTCGTCTTCGACCAGGATCTCGACGATGTCGATCCCCTGGTTGCGGACCTGATCGCGCGTGAGCACCGCCGGCAGCGCGACAAGCTGATCCTGATTCCGTCGGAGAGCCTGACGCCGGCTCCGGTGCGTGCCGCCCTCGGGTCGCCGCTGACGAGCATCTATGCCGAGGGCTATCCCTCGGGTCCGATGCGCCGCGACTTGCCGGAGCGACTGGCGGACACGGAGGGGCAGCTGGCGCGGTTCCGGCGCTATGGCGACCGCCGCTATTACCGGGGGAACGACTACACCAACCTGGTGGAAGCGCTGGCGCAGCGGCGGTGCGCGGCGCTGTTTGCCAACGAGCGTGTTCCAGCCGACGGCCTGTACGTCAACGTGCAAGCACTGTCGGGCGCGGCCGCCAACAACGCCGTCTACGAGGCGCTGCTGGAACCCGACGACCGGATCCTGGGGCTGGCCCTGGCCCACGGCGGGCACCTGAGCCACGGCGCCTCGGTCAATCGCAGCGGTCGTCGCTTCCAGGCGTCCAGCTACAGCATTGAAGACGTTGACGGGAAGCTGGACTACGACCAGATCGCCGAAATCGCGCGACGCGACCGTCCGCGCATCATCGTGGCCGGCTACACCTCGTACCCGTGGGCGCCGGACTGGGAGCGGTTCCGGGCCATCGCCGACGAAGTGGGCGCCTATCTGTTGGCCGACATCTCACATCCGGCCGGGATGGTCGTGGCGGGCGAATACCCATCGCCGGTTGGGCTGGCCGACGTGGTCACATTCACGACGCACAAGACGCTGTTCGGACCCCGTGGCGCGGTAATCCTGTCGCACCGGCGGCGGCTGATGCGCCGGGTTGACCGCGCGGTGTTTCCCGGCGAACAAGGCGGGCCGCACCTGAACAAGGTTGGGGCGATGGCGGTGGCCTTCAAGGTTGCGGACTCGCCGGAGTTTCGAACCACGCAACGGCAGATCCGGGCCAACGCCGCGGCGCTGGCCGCGGCCCTGGAGGAGCGCGGCGTGGGCCTGGCCTACGGTGGCACCGACACCCACCTTCTCGTCATTGACCTGAAGCGCACCGGCGCCAGCGGCGACCTGCGCGGCGAGCCGGCGGTGCGGATGCTCGACAGCATCGGGATCGTGGCGAATCGCAATTCGCTGCCCGGCGACGTCGGGTTTGCCGCCCCCACCGGCGTGCGCCTGGGTACGCCCTGGCTAACCCAGCGCGGTTACGCCGCCGAGGACATGGACCTGCTGGCCGACATCCTGGCACGTGCCTTCCAGGCCATGACCGTGGTCACCTACCCAGGTCGGCGGTCGCCACGGTACCGCGGTCGGGTCGACTTTCTCACACAGCTCCAGCTCCGCAGCGACGTTGCCGAGTTTGCGGCGCGCGGGCGCGCGGAAGAGGTGCCGGCGGCGCTCGACCCGCCTCCCTCCGGAGTTTTGGAGTTGCGCGGGCGTCGCGTACTGGCCTTCGCCGACGAGATCGCGGATCAGCGGGTGCGCGATCTGGAGCCGGGTGAGGCCCTGCACGCCGGGATCGCCGACCCCGCGGGCGACGTCCAACCGGTCCTTTTTGTTCGCCCGGACGATGACAGATCGCCTCGTGATCGCCGACTCTTCGCCGTGCTCGATCCCTCCATTAGCGAGTGCGCGGTCGAGTGGCTGCGGGAAATCGCGGATGGCTACGCCCTGATTGACGCGGGCGAGCCCAGCCGCAAGATCGTGGGACCGATCGCCGTTGCCGACGCGGCGCACCTGAGCCCGGGTGTGACCGGGGTCGTGATCAACGCGGCGGACGCCGACCACCTGGGCGCGGAACCGGGAGTGACTCGGCTCGAACTGGCCGGCGCGCCGGTGCTGCTGGCCCGCGACGGCCGCGCGGCCGTACTGCTCTATTCGGTGGCCGATGCCGCGGCAGTCGAAGCCGATATGGCGGCGCGCAATGTGGCGCGCACACGCTTGCCGCTGGCGCCTGAACCTGATCTGAGCCGTCCCTTCTTCCTAGGACGGCACGGCCGGCTGCCCATGGAACCGCCCGAGACTCGACCCCAGTTCGATTGGTCGCAAGAGGCCAGTGATCCACTGGCTCAGGTCCAGTTGCGCGGCCCCGTGTGGGGCGCGCTGTTGGGTGGCCTGTGGCGGGAAGGCGACCCGCTCCGACAGACCCCGCTGCACGACGTCCACAGCAACCACCTCGGCGCGCGCATGGTGCCCTTTGCCGGCTGGTCAATGCCGGTCTATTACGGGGGCATCGCCGAGGAGCATGCGGCGGTTCGGAAGGCGGCCGGCCTGTTCGACGTGGGGCACATGGGCGTGTTCGCCGTGGAAGGCGAGCATGCGGGAGAGTTCCTGGATCTGGTCACCACCGCCAACGCCTCGCGGCTGCCCAACGGGCGCGCGGCCTACACCTACCTGCTGGATCCAACCGGCCATCCGCTGGATGACCTGATCATTTACCGCCTGGAGCGCGAACGCTTCCTGGCCGTGGTCAACGCGGCCAACACCGAGAAGAACTGGGTCTGGCTAAACGGCGTCAACGAGCGTCAGTACGAGATCGAGCCCGACGACCCCTGGGCGACCACGCCGGTGCAGGTGAGGTTGCGCGATCTGAAAGCCTCTGAGCAAGGTGATCAGCAACGCTTGGATCTGGCGCTGCAAGGTCCTCGCTCACGCGCCGTGCTGGCCCGGCTCGCGCCCGACGATGAATCCCGGCGGCGGCTGCGGCGCATGCGCGCCTTTGACGTCAGAACGTTCACGCTGGCCGGCATTCCGATGGAAGTCGCGCACACCGGCTACACGGGAGAGCGCGTGGGCTTCGAACTACTCGTACATCCCGACGCGGCCAACGACCTGTGGCAGGCGATTTTGGACGCCGGCTTTGACGACGGTGTGCGGCCGGCCGGCCTGGGCTCACGCGACTCCACGCGCACCGAGGCCGGGCTGCCGCTCTACGGCCACGAGCTCGGCGGCGAACTGGACCTGACGCCGGGTGACGCGGGCTTTGGCGGGTTCGTCAAGCTCTACAAGCCGTTCTTCATCGGGCGCTCCGGTTTCATCGCTCGCGAAAAGCGCCGCACCAGCCAGATCGTACGGTTTGCGATCACCGACGAACGTGTGCCGATTGCCCGTGAAGGCGATCCGGTCGTCGACGCCCGGGGAGGCTGGGTCGGGATCGTGACGAGTGCGGCCCTGGACACCAATCAGCGGCAGGTCGGCATGGCCCACGTCATGCAGCGTGTGAGCGAGGAAGGCACCCCGCTGCGCGTATTCGCCGGCGTTTCCGCCCGCCGCGGCGGCCGTGCCACGGTCCCCCGCGAGCTCAAACGCGGCGGGCGCTACCCCCTCCCCGCCAACGCCGTCGTTGTTCCCAGGTTCAGATAAGGTGCCAGAGCCTCGGTCCTAGACCACAGCCTTAGGCGCCGGGACGCCGGTAAGCTCCGCGACTTCCTGAACTCGATTCCAGGATGCGGTGCTGAGGTCAACCTGGCCTCGGGCGAGGTTGCGGCGGAGGGTGAGGCCGGAGTGCTCGCCGGGATAACGGATTGGGCGGGTCGGATCGAGCGCGGGACTGCCGGTGACTTGGTCGAGCGCTTGGTTGACGTCGTGAAGGAATTCGCCCCGCGGGCGAAACGTGTCGACACGGCAAGCCGAGAAGAATCCGCCGTAGCGTCCAGGTGGGTGTTTAAGCGCGATGGGCATTGCGTTGAGTGTGGCGCCTAGCAGTTCATGGACAAGCCCCAAGCCGTAACCGCGATGCTCGGCGATGGGCAGAAAGACACCTTCGGCCATGGCCTGCGCTGGATCGCTGAGCGGGCGTCCCTTGGTATCAACGGCCCAGCCGTCCGGCAGGGGCTGGCCGTCGGCCACCAGTTCGCGCATCCGCCCGGTGGAGGCGGAGACGCCGAAGTCCACGACGATGGGCGGACGCGGGTCGGCGGGAATCGAGTACGACAAGGGGTTGTTGCCCAGCACGCGCGAGGCCCCGCCAACCGGGGCGAACGACGGATCGGTGTAGCAGCAGCAGTAGCCGATCATTCCGGCCTCCGCCGCACGCATGCTGTAGAAGGCGGGGATGACCCAGTGCGGCATGTCGCGCAACGAGGCTATGGCGGCCCCCTGGGTTTGCGCCTTGGCAATGCAGGCGTCCATGGCTTGCACGGCGCCCACGGGCCCCAGCGCCCCGTGGGCGTCGAGCGCCGTGAAGGCGGGGAGGTCGGCTAGGACTTCGACCTTCGCGTCCGCTCGAGCACGTTGAGCATCCAGGTCCCGTATTCGCAACGCCAGCAGCACGATCCCGTGGTGGCCGTGGCCGCGCAGGTCCTGCTCCAGCATGACGTCGATCACCAGGGCCGCGTCGGCCTCGCGCACTTCGCGCGTCGCCAATGCCGCACGTCCGAACTGCCGAAGGTCCTGCAGCGCGACCGTGGTCAAGGCGGCGTCCTCAGTCGGCGGACCAGACGGCGCGTTCGGCCTTGTAGCAATAGTCGTGGTGCGGCGGCGCTACCAAACCAGTGGACTCCAGGAAACCGCGCGACGTGCCCGGGCCCATGAACCGGAAGGTCTTCTTCAGCGCATTGATCTTGGCGTTCGTACTCTTCGGAAAACTCAGAAGAAAGTCCTGGAAGGATCCGTCGCGGTCCTGGATCCCCTGCACGGTCCGGGCGTTCTCGATTGCCGCCACGATCTTCCGCTTGCTGCGAATGACATTGGGGTTGTCGAGCAGGCGGGCGATGTCGGCGGAGCCGTAGGCGGCCACGGCATCGATATCGAAGCCGTTGTAGGCGGCGCGAAGAGCCTCGTGCTTGTTCCAGATCAACGTCCAACTTAGGCCAGCGTGGAAGATTTCGAGGAGCATGCGCTCAAAGAACACCGAGTCGTCTGCGGGCCGTTCGCCCCAGACGTCGTCGTGGTATCGCCGAAGCCCGTCGTGCCGCTGCGCCCATTCGCATCGGCCCGTTTCGCCAAGGGCCTCGCGAACGCGCGCGTCGGCGAGGTCCTCAGGTGTCATGGGCTTGCGTAACGGCACCCGGCGCTTGGAGAGACTCGGGAGCGAGGATTGGGCGGCCATGCGGCAGTCCTCTAGGTGACGTCTCGCCCATGAGCGTAACGACGCCAGAGGTGCATGCCAACGTGATGTTTCACGTGAAACATTCGCCTACGCTGAGCCGTCGGCGACGGAATGTGAGCAGCCTCCAACCGCTCAGTCGCCGTTGGGCCCAAAGGTCGTGGCTTCCAGGTGTACGGCCACCTCGGTGAAACCGAGGTCGTGCCAGAAGTCGATGCTGGCGGCCACGGTCGCGTTTGCAGGCACCGTGACGGCCATGCGCGTCACGCCGGCTTCGCGCAGTGTTCGGCGCATTTGCCGGATCATGAAGGCGCCCAGGCCGTGACGCCGGGACTCGGGCGCGACCCAGACCTCGGCCACGTGCGCCACGCCGCCGTCCAGATGAAAGTTCGTGAGCGCCAGCGTGCGTCCCTCGCGCTCGTACATCCAGAGCCAGGTTGGGCGCTCCTGGAGTCGGCGGCGAATTCGCTCGGTGTAGAGCTCATGCCACTCCAGGTGGCTCAATTCGCTCGGGAAGCTCTCATTCCAGTACGCCACCATTGCCGTGAGGAAACGTTCCCACAACTCGCCTGAACTCTCGGCATCCACCCGCCGAATCTCGCTGGCCGACCAGTTCATGGACGTGTGCCGCTAGTCATTGCTCACCAGGACCCGGTGATAGCGCTTTTTTCCTGAGCGCAGCAGGAGTTCCCCGTCGTGAAAGCCATCTGCGTGGAAGACCGCGTCGGTACTTTCGACGCGCTGTTCGTTGGCGTAGGCGCCGCCCTGCGCAATCAGGCGTCGCGCGGCCGAGCGCGACTCGGCGAGGCCTGTGCGCAACAGCAAGTCCACGATACCCAGGCCGGCGGCCAATTGATCTTCGGTCACGCGCGTCTGCGGCGCCGCCGCCACGGAACCGCCGTCGCGACCGAACAACGCGCGCGCGCCGTCGCGTGCGGCGCCGGCGGCCTCCACCCCATGAACTCTGGCCGTGATCTCGTAGGCGAGGCGCTCCTTTGCGGTACGAATCCGGGCGCCGCGCAGGGAGGCGAGCGCGCGGACTTCGTCCATTGGCAGCGTTGTCAGCAGCGCCAGCGTGCGTTCCACAGAGGCATCCTCAATGTTGATCCAGTACTGGAAGAAGTCATACGGCGACGTCAGTTGCGGGTCCAGCCACAGCGCGCCGCTGGCCGTCTTGCCCATCTTCTGGCCCGTGCTCGTTGTGAGCAGGGGCGTTACCAGGCCGAAGGCTTCCTCACCCTCAATCCGCCGGATCAGGTCCACACCCGCCAGGATGTTGGCCCACTGGTCGCTGCCTCCAATCTGCAGGATGCAACCGTGTTCCCGAAAGAGGTGCAGGAAGTCATAGGCCTGGAGGAGGCGGTAGTTAATCTCGACAAAGTTCAGACCCTGGCCGCTCTCCAATCGCGCGCGGTAGGTCTCGGTGGCCAGGATTTCGTTGACGCTGAAGTAGCGGCCGATATCGCGCAAGAACTCCAGATAGCGAAGTTTGGTCAACCAGTCGGCGTTGTCGACGATCGCGACGTCGGCCTGCTCGCCTTCGAAGAGACGATCCACTTGGCGGCGGACGGCCCGGGTGTTGGCGGCCACGCGCTCCGCGCTGAGCAGGTCGCGGGTCTCGGCCCGGTCGGTGGGATCACCGATCAGACCGGTTCCGCCGCCTGCCAGCAGCACCGGGTGGTGACCCGCTTGTGCCAAGTGGGCGGACAACGCCAACGGGATCAGGTGCCCGGTGTGGAGGCTTGGGGCGGTCGGATCGAACCCGACGTAAAACGTACAAGGCTGGTCCAGGGCCGCACGCAAGCCATCCGCGTTCGACACCGAATGGATGAACCCGCGGTCGGCAAGCGATTGAAAGAGTGGAGTGTCCACGGCGACCCGTCGCATGAGGTGGCGTCGTCTCCGACGCCGGATGGACTCGTGGGCCAGCAAGCGGCACATGGCCGGTCCAAAGCCCGCGAGGACGAAGCCCTCACAGCTTACGACCGCGCGCCGGGATCCTCCGGGGGCAGTCTGCGCTTCGACGGCGACGGTCCTCCGTCGCGATGGCACCAACGCGGCTGGCGTCTACGCCTCGGCTTCCCCGATTGGCGTGTTGTCGCAGTGGTCCTGGTAGAGACGCTGGGCCAATTGATCGATAGCGTCTGGACCCTCGGCATAGAGCGCCGCACGGCTGATCTGGATGCGCACGAGCTCACTCGCCTGAGGTGAGGGGGCGTCGGTAGCCAGCGCCGTCCAGGTTTCGACCTCACGCGTGAGCGCGCGAGCCTCCGCATCCAGGCAGCTTTGGCTGTCCTCGCCAAGCTGGCCCAGCCTAAAGTCTTCGAAATGCCGCAATTCGTGGGCGAGCACCGCCGCCAGCGGCGGCGGATCCTCGTTGCGCCACTTTTCGTTGACTCGAATACCCAGCGATGCGTGGAACGTCGCCAACACGTCGCTGGGCAGTGTGTCGAAGCCGATTGCGAGCCGCGCAGACTCGGCGAATCCCAGTGCCACGTCATTGACTTCCACGCCCTCCAGCAGTGCCAGGGCGGTGCGCAAAGTGTGACTGTTCGTGTTGTAGACGCGCTGCGCAATTGGCGCCGCTTGCAGATCGGCATCTGCCGGTGGGTCAAGCCGCACGTCCAACACGGCGGCGTGATCGGGCTCATGCGGCTGGGCGAGCAGTGCGTCAGGCAGCGCCAGGTCGCGGTAGATATCGCCCGCATTGACGAGCACGACCGAACCAACCGGCTGTCCGTTCGCTACCTGCTCCACCCAGTACTGCAAGGCGGTGCGCTGAAATCGCTGGACCACGAACGGCCCCAGGCGTAGCGGCCGCGACATCGGCAGGCCGTGAAACTCAATGCTTGCGTCCAGGCTGTCGCGACCAGTTGGGCTACTGGCGAACTTCGCCGCAATGGCACGGTCGGTCATCCACTCCAGCCGAGCCTGCCGTGCGAGCTCTGGCGCAAGCAATGGCGGTGTCTCAGCAGCCGGGATGTGACGTGCGCGCAACTCATCGCCGAACTCAGCGTCGTTCAGCAGTTCGAAGAGACTGGCCACACCAACCTGGTCATCGGCCGGCGACCATTGCAACAGGACACGCTGGGTGACCTGGTAGAAGCGACCTCCAGCGCCGACCCATGGCCGCGACACCGGAGGACCGAGCGTTTGGGCGCCGCCAAGTCGCAGATAGGCGTCGTAAAAGGCCGGACCGTCAGCGTAGTTGCGAATCGCATAGCCCAGGCCATCGGCGTCCGCACGCTCGAAGAAGGCGCCGCCAGTGACCGCCGTGGCTTCCAAGGGTGATGCGCCGGCAACCCGCCCGACACCGCCGATGACCAATGCCAGCGCCAAGCCAACGACAATCAGGCCGCGAACGGTATGACGGCGCAACAGGGACAAGGGATCCGCTGGCTCCTCACGGCTTTCAAATGCAAGAACGGAGTTCGCGGACAGCGGCGTTACGCTACCGTGCAGGAATGGATCGCGAAACGACGCCACTCAAACTTACACGGTACGCCCACGGCGCCGGCTGAGCGTGCAAGCTCAGTCCTGACGAGTTGGCGCACGTGCTGCGCCTGATGCCGCCGATGGTCGCTCCCGACCTGCTGGTCGGGGGACAGGCCATGGATGATGCTGCGGTGTACCGCCTGCGCGACGATTTGGCCATTGCCTTCACGACGGACGTCTTCACGCCAATCGTGGACGACGCTTATAGCTTTGGCGCGATAGCGGCCGCGAATGCGTTGAGCGATCTGTATGCCATGGGCGCCACGCCCTTCCTGGCACTCAACATCGCCGGCTGGCCGCGCGGCACGTTGCCGCTGGACTTATTGGCCGACGTTCAGAGCGGCGCCGCTGACAAGGTATTGGAAGCCGGGGCGGTGATTGGCGGCGGACATTCGATCGACGACCCTGAACCAAAGTTTGGTTTGGCGGTGTTGGGGACAGTGGATCCCGAGGCTGTAAGTACCAACGCCGGAGCGCGTCCGGACGATCTGCTAGTGCTGACTAAGCCGTTGGGCACGGGGATCATCACCACCGCCGGCAAGTTCGACGCCGCCAGCCGGACGGCGCTGGACGCTGCAATCGCCTCGATGACCACCCTTAATGCCGCCGCGGCCAGGGCTGCGAGTGATCATGGCGCGCATGCCGTGACCGACGTGACGGGATATGGGCTGCTGGGGCACCTGCGCGAAATGCTGAATGCCAGCAGCGTCTCGGCCGAGGTTTACGTCGACGAAATTCCGGCGCTTCCCGAGGTTTGGTCACTAATCGCCGCCGATGAAGTTCCCGGGGGGACGCAACGCAATCTGGCCTCGCTGGAAGGTGATGTGCACTGGCATCCGGCGGTCGCAATGTCGGAGCGCATTCTGCTGGCTGACGCGCAGACCAGCGGCGGGCTGCTAATTTCCATTCCGCCTGAAGACGAAGCCGCCCTGCGGTACGCCCTTGAGCGCGCCGGTACGCCGGCCGCAGCCACCGTGGGCCGAATAACCTCGAAGGACAGCCGGCTCATGTACGTGCGGCCTACTGACTCCGTCGACGATTCCGATGACTAAACGCTCGCCGCGCATCCTGCTGTACACCGGTAAGGGCGGCGTTGGCAAGACCAGCGTGGCGGCGGCCGCGGCGCTACGTTGCGCGGACGCCGGATTGCGCACTGTCGTACTTAGCACGGATACCGCACACAGCCTGGGCGATTCGCTGGATACTCAGCTGGGACCCGTGCCCAAGCCCGTAGTCGGCAACTTGTGGGCGCAGGAGTGCGACGTGTATTACAACCTCGAAACGTACTGGGGCACGGTCCAGAACTGGGTTGAAGCCGTACTCACCTGGCGCGGCATGGATAACGTGCTCGCCGAAGAGATCGCCGTGTTTCCCGGGATGGAAGAACTGGCCAACCTGCTCTGGGTGAACCGGCACGCCTCATCCGGCGAGTACGACGTGGTGGTGGTTGATTGCGCACCCACGGGAGAAACCCTGCGACTACTGGCGTTCCCGGAAGTTGGTCGATGGTGGCTGGACAAGCTGCTGCCCATCAACCGCCACCTGGCGCGCATGGTTCGGCCCATGGCCCGGCGCGTAACCGACCTGCCGTTGCCCGAGGACGATGTGTTCGAGGCGATGACCGACCTGGTGGACGAACTGCAAGAGCTGCACGACACCCTGACGTCCTCGAACACGACCACCGTGCGCCTGGTGGTGAATCCCGAGCGCATGGTGATCCGCGAGGCCCAGCGCAGCTACACCTACCTGACTCTTTATGACCACATCACGGACGCGGTGGTTGTGAACCGGGTGGTGTCCGACGAGGCCGAGGGGCGCTTCGCCGAGCAGCGCCGTGCCATGCAGGCGCCCTATTTGCGCGACATCCACTCGATGTTCGACCCGATCCCGATTCTGCGGGTCCATCAGTTTCCGGAGGAAGTGGTCGGCCTGAAGCGCCTGCGCCGCATGGGCGCCCAAATGCATGCCGCCTGCGAACCGGCCGATCGGCTGATCGACTACAAGCCTTATGAGATTGTGGAGGTGGCCGGTGGATTCGAATTTCGCATCCCTGCGCCGTTTCTGGAGAAGTCCGACGCTTCCCTAATTCGTCGCGGGGATGAGTTGGTGGTCCGCATGGGCGCCGCCCGCCGCAACATCGTGCTGCCGCGCGTGCTCGCCCGAATGACCCACGGCGGCGCCCGGCTGGAGGACGGCCAGCTCCGCATCCGATTTTCACCGCGCGAGCCGGCCGCGGCGGTTCGGAGTCGCGACGCCTAGCGTGCTGACGCCGTCGCGCCCGGCGCCGGCCCACCAGGCTGAGGCGACCCGCGGCCTGGCCCGGCGAGTGATCTGGGGCCTCGGGGCGATGGTTACCCTGACCGCCATTGGGGTCGTCGGCTTCATGCCGGTGGCGGCCGCCAGCCCGCTGGACGCGCTCTACATGACGGTCGTCACGCTCAGCATCGTCGGGTACAACGAGATCGTTCCACTTGACCAGGCCGGCCGGATCTTCGCGATTGCGCTCATCATCGCTGGCATCAGCACAATCGGATATCCCGGCGCGGTTACAGTTGAGTGTCTTGTCAGCGGTCACCTGCTCGCACGCGTGGCCCAACGTCGCAGGGAGCAAGCACTGACGGCTTGCGTGACCACTACATCGTCTGCGGCTTCGGTCGCGTGGGCGAAGGCATCATCGAAAACCTGGGCGCCGCCGGACGGTCCGTGGTGACCATCGACCGAGACCCGGCTCGCTTCGAACGCGCTGAGGGCTTGGGTGTGCCGGCCGTGTGCGGAAACGCCGCATCGGCTAAGGCCCTGCGCGCCGCGGGCATTAACCGGGCAGCCGCAATGCCGGTCTCAACCGGCAACGACGCCGAAAACGAGTCACGGTGCTATCGGCGCGTGCGACTGCGCCCCAGATTCCCGTCATCGCCCGCGCCAACACCATTGAAACGGTTGATCGGCTGACGGTCGCAAGCGCCACGCGAGTTTTCTCGCCGCACGCCGCCGGCGCCCAGCACATGGCGTCCTCGGTGCTCAAGCCCAATGTCGCCTGGGCGCTCTCGGAGTTGCTGGACGAGAAGTCCAAGGACATGACGATCGAGGAAGTGGCGATCGGCGCCGCCAGCGCCTTTGTGGAGCGGACGATTGGGGAGGTGGGACTGAGCCAGCATGGGGTGGAGGTCATGGCGATTGGCCGCGACGGCGCGCAGCAATTCCGGCCGGCGCGCGACGAGAAGATCCGCGCCCAGGACGTGCTCGTCATGATCGGACCGCGCCCGAGCGTGCAGAAGTTCGCGGACCAGGCCGGCGAGTGAACGCGGCACCCGCGCCACCCGACTCACGCTTAGCTGATTTACCCCGTAGTTATCGTTCGTTACGACGCGTCGCCTGCGTGGCCGCCGGGCCCATCATCCTGAGCGCTGTTGTCGGCACGGCGGACATGATCGTGAGGGGCAGCGCGTACATCGTTACCGGAGTGCTGCTGGCGGCACCGGACTGGCTTCCCCTGCAACATGTATATCCCCGCGTCAATGACTGGGGATCAGGTCCGCTGGCTGAGATCGAGCAAGTGCTGGTTACCGTTCGAAGCGTCTGGTTTGGAATCATGCTCGTGGCCGGTCTGGCGTTTCTCCTATGGCTGTCGGGAGCTATGCAAAACCTGAGCGCACTTGGAGCGCAGGGGATTCGCATCCATCCAGCCTGGGCCGTCGTATCACTCCTGGCGCTGCTGCCTGTGCTGTTCGTAGTGGACGCGCTTCTCGACGATCAGGCGGAGCAGAAAGTATTGCCCGCGATCGTCATCGCCTGTTTGGCCGCGCCGTTGATTGTTGTCCGCTGGCTCTGGATCGCTAGTCGTTCGAGCGCCGCGGACCCGCCTTCGTCGACCGACCAACCCGTTGCGTCGTGGGCGGGCGTCCTGGTCTGGTGGGTCGCGTTCACCGTCTTCTGGATGTCGTCGCGACTGGCATTGACGATGTTCGAGGGGTCGGAGGCGGGCGCCTATTCGCCCGGCGAATCAGCTGTGCGCGTAATGGCTATGGGGACGTTTGAGATCCTTGCGGGCGTCGCGTGGGCCACAGCCGCGGTCTTCGCCGTGCGCATCATCTTGCGTGTGACAGCGATGCAGGACGCCGCGGCTCAAACGCTTCCCAAGCCACCGCCTGATCCCGTCGGATCGGGTGCGGCGCCATCGAGTGCTGGCCAGGACCCGCCGACGGGCGTCTCGGATGCAGTCACGGACACCCCGCGCCCCGCGAGGCGCACGGCCGCGCAATGGCGATGCAAGTTCTGCGAGGTGATGAACCCGACGGCCATGCGGTTTTGCCGGAACTGTGCGAGCGAGCGGCGCTAGCTGTATAAGCCTTGCGCGTACTCTTGGCGTTGGGATCTGGGACGTCCGGGAAGGCCGGGTCATTCGCATCGTGTCGCTAGCTATTGATGTCCTGTTGAACGCGTGCTGCACGCGCCGCCGCACAGCGAACAAAGGTCTGTCGTCCCCGGAGACTCCCGGGCTGCTCGATCGCTATTGCGCGCGTTTCGTTCGAACCGACGCCGCGCTCTTTTTGCGAGCGGGCTGATAGCGCTAAGCGCCGTCCTGTTCGGGCTCGCGCTGCTTGTTTCGGGCCTGCTGCGCACCATGTTGGGCGCGATGATGTTGAGTCAAGGTGTCGATGCCTACGAGGCGGCGGGCTGGTCGCTTCGCACATGGGAGGACGGGACTCTCGCGATCGTGATCTCTGGCGTCTTCGGAATGGCTTTCGGCGGCGGCGCCTTCTTTCTATGGCTGACAAGATCATGGAGAAACGTCCAGGCGCTGCCGGATCGGGACGTTCGACATTGGGCGGGAAACGCTGACATCGCGTATCTGGTGCTTTTTCCGGCCCTGGTGGTGGCCTTCTTTGTTGTCAGGTCGGCTTACCCGAACGCCACAGCGATCCATGTCGCGGTCTTCGCAGCGGCGACCGCGAGCTTGGCTGGACCGTTGCTGGTCATCCGCCGCCTCTGGATGGCCAGCAGCGCAGGAGGCTCCCCTGAGCCGGCGCCGCCGGTCTGGACTGGGATTCTGGTCTGGTGGGCGGCTCTTGGAGGTGCCTGGATCAGCCAAGGGTCAATTATGGTTGTGCTGGCCCAGAGATTGCGTTACTCGCAGTTCGATGAACGTGGTCGACAGATGCTGGCTGCGGGCCTGCTTGAGATGACCATGTCGGCCGCGCTGATAGTCGCGTGCGTCTTTATCATTCGCGTCATATTTCGCATCAACTCGATGCAGGAAGGGCTCGCACGCGAGTTGCCGGAGCCGGCGCCGAGTTTGGAGGGTCAAAGGGTGCCACATGCGACGCGCGCTACAGACGCGCTTGGCGCCTCGCCGAACAGCCACGGTACGACTGGTGACCAGGCGGCTTCCGGGTTACACGGTCATTGATTCGCGCCTATCGCTCCAACCGGCGTCGTGCGTTGGCGACCAGCGTCCTCATAGTTCTGAGCGTTGTCCTGTATGGGTCTTCGACGGTTTTTCTGGGTCTACGCCATGCCGCGTTAGGCGTGACATTGGCGAACCAGGGAATCAACGGCTACAGCTCGCTGTTGCGCTCGATGCGTCACTGGGACGACGTGCCGGCTGCGATCGGCGCGTTCGGAGGGCTTGGCATGGCCATGGCTGGCATTGCTTTCCTGTTTTGGTTTGCTCGGTCAACGGCAATCCTGGATGTGCTGCTCGGGCCCGACGATCAACGGCCGTGGGGCTGCGCCGCCGTTCCGTTATTCCTCATCTTTCCAGTGATGGTCGTGGCCTTCTTTATTGTTCTGCAAGCCTTTCCATATGCAACGGCGTCCCAGGTCTCGCTGTTCGCGGCGGCGGCGGTCAGCCTGGCCATACCCCTGACGTTGATCCGCCGGCATTGGGTCGCCAGCAGCAGGCACGCGGCCGCTGGATCACCGCCGCCGGTGTGGGGCGGCGTCTCGCTATGGTGGGTGGCGTACCTCGCGGCCTGGATCGCCACTGGTCTCGCAATCGCGGTGCTTCCGGAAAGTTGGACCAGCACCGACGAAGCAGTGAATGATCTGTTGGCAGCCGGGCTCCTTGAAATAGCCAGCGGAATCGCTCTTGCCTTAGCGGCCGCGATGATGATTCGCATTATGTTCCGGATCAACGCAATGCAGGATGCGCTGGCCCGCACGTTGCCGCAGCCCAGGTCCCAGCGGGAACGCGGAGCGGTTGCGTCCACGAGGCCGGCCGCTGCGCTTTGGCAGTGCGAGTCGTGCGACGTCATGAATCCGACCGCCATGCGCTTCTGCCAGAACTGTGCGCGTGAACGGCGCGAGCCGAACGTCAGTCAAGTCTGAGATGACTTCGAGGCTAGAGCGGCCACTGTCGAAGCGAATGGTCCTGCGAAACCAGCACCGCGTGCGATGATCAGCCCATGAGCGCAATCTGCATTGTCGGAACCGGCTATGTGGGGCTCTCGGTTGGCGCATGTTTTGCCGACCTGGGGCACGACGTGGCGTGTCTGGATATCGACGAGGCCAAGATCGCCGGGCTGCACGCGGGGCGCGTGCCGATTTACGAGCCGGGGCTCGAATCGCTGGTCGCACGAAATGTGACGGCCGGGCGCCTGACATTTACAACCGACTATGCGGTTGCGGTTCCGGAGCGGGAGTTCATATTCATCGCGGTGGATACGCCAACCGGCGCCGCCGGCGAGGCCAGTCTGCTGGCCGTGGACAGCGCCGCGGTGGCGCTGGCACCCGTCCTCTCAGAGGGTGCCCTGATCGTCACGAAGAGCACCGTACCGATTGGGACCAGTGACCTGATCTCGCGGATCATCCATGAGCATCGGGCCGACGGCGAACGGTTCCCGGTGGTATCCAATCCCGAGTTTCAGCGTGAAGGCACCGCTGTGCAGGACTTCCTGCACCCGGACCGGGTGGTAATCGGATCGTCCGACGCCGTGGCCGCCGAGCGCGTGGCCGAGCTGTACCGGTCGTTCGACTGTCCCGTGATCGTGACGGATCTACGCACGGCCGAGATGATCAAGTACGCCTCCAACGCCTTCTTGGCCACGCGTATTTCGTTCATCAACGAAATCGCAACGATTTGCGAGGCGCTGGATGCCGACGTTGAAGTGGTGGCGCGGGGCATGGGGTTGGACGCCCGCGTTGGACCGGCCTACCTGAACGCCGGGCTGGGTTGGGGTGGCAGCTGTTTTCCAAAGGACGTGCGCGCGCTGGAACACATGGGGTCCGTGCACGGAGCCCATCCGCAACTGCTGCGGGCCGTGATCGAGATTAATCGGGACGCGCGCCGGTCGGCCGTTCGCAAGCTGCGCGAAGCGTTGGACGGGCTGCGCGGACGAGAGGTCGCGATTCTGGGCCTGTCGTTCAAGCCGAATACCGACGACGTGCGCGACGCACCGGCTATTGAGATTGCCCACCTGCTCACGGGCGAGGGCGCGCGGGTTCGCGCATATGATCCAGTGGCAACCGCGAAAGCGCGCGCGGCGCTGGGGCGTTCGGTCCGCTTCGCCACATCGCCGGTGCAAGCTGCCACCGGGGCGGACGCCATTGTGCTGGCCACCGAGTGGAATGAGTTTCGCGAACTCGACTGGGCGGCAGTGCGCGAGGCTATGCGCGGGGACGTTCTGGTGGATGGCCGGAACCTCTACGACCCAGAGCGCATGGAAGAGCTTGGCTTCCGTTACTTCGGCATGGGCCGCCATGCGTCGGGCGCCGAAAGCCACGCGGCGCACCTGCTGGCCGAGTAGGCGCGGAGGATCCGGGCATGCAGGACTCAGAGAGCACGTTTGCCCGAGGGGGTGAGCTCCTGGCTGGTCTGCTCGTGGTGGCCTTCATCGTGTTTCTGCTCTGGGTTGTGTTGCTGCGGCCGCGTGACGACGAGTCACCCGCCGTAGGGCCCACGCCGACCCCGGCGACGGCGATCACACCCACGCCTGATGACCCCAACACTGCCTTTGACAGTGTCATCGCCACACCCACGCCGGCACCGACCCCCACGGCCACGCCGATCCCACGGCCCACGCCAACACCCACCGCTACGGTGTATGTCGTGCAGCCTGGCGACACGCTTTCGGGCATCGCTACCCGATTCAATGTATCGGTGGACGACCTGGTGGAAGCGAACCGAATCGTGAATCCGGACGCGCTGCAGGTCGGGCAGGAAATAACGATCCCGTAACCGGATAACGCCGAGGGTCGAGCCACGACCTACGCACGTATCAGTAATGTCGCGACAATTCTGGAAGCCGCGTCGTGCTCATCAGATTGGGAGCAATTCTCGCTGAGCGTTTGTTCCGAAATTGGCGAGTCTGCGGCCGTGCGTCATGCTAGGGTTGTCCTGGAGCTTCCGAGCGCTTGATCGGTCGCCAGTGGCGCGGCGAAAGCTACAAAAGCGTACGTTCAACGACATAGACCGCGGGACGTTTGGCGGTCTGATCTTCACCGCGCGTCGACTGAACGGCCTCACACAGGCGCAGGTGGCGACGGCGATCGGCCGGGATCGGCCATGGCTGAGCGACGTGGAGACCGGGAAGATCACGTTCGTGCCGGAAGACGACATCCAGGCGTTGTCACAAGCCCTTGATCTGGATCCCCGGCAACTCACCAGCGCCCGCGACGGCGCCCAGCCACGCCTGGGACACGCGGCGGCCGGCGTAAATTGGCGACCCGCCTGCCAGATCTGCGGTCACCTCAATCCTGACCGTGCGAACTTCTGCTCAAACTGCGGGACACAGGTGCCGGCCAGTATCGAGTGCGACGCATGTGGCGGAATCAACGATTCGGTGGCGAACTACTGCATGAATTGCGGCCGTGCCTTTGGTGCTCGGGCGACACCGCATCCAGGCCTCCAGTCCTAGCCGGCACCTGCGACTCGTTTGGCGGACGGCGAGGCGGACGCAGAGCGACACTCGCCGACGCACGAGACATCGTTGAGCCTCTGAATGCTGGACCGCACGCTTTCGTGGATATACTGGATGTTCCTATTCCCTGATGCCGAGGATCCGGAATGACGACCGAGGAAAAGGGTGGCGCCGGCGGTCACGTTCATGCTGGTCCGATTCGCATCACGATCGAGATCGATCGGCCGAGCGTCGGCGTGGGCAAGGCGAGCGGGCACATGCGTAGCGCCGTGCGTGAAGCGATGATCAGCCTGCGTGAAGTCTTGGACGCTGGGATTCAGGCCGTTGACGAGCGGGACGAGGACGCCTCGAGCAGCACGTCCGAACGGATTTCCATCGAATAGATTGTGGGCCGCGCGCTTGCCTCGGCAAACGCAAAGTATTTAACCCTTTGGCATTTCATCCCCTAATAGCGCACTGTACGTGAACGAGTGTTGTTGGCCTTTGCCTGCGGTTGGGTTGTGTAACTCGCACAGGTGAGTCAGCCGTCAGCGTGAGGTCAGGTAGGCCCCCAGGGAATCACGTCTGCCGGGGGTGGAGGAGAAGGGAATGCGTATATAAGCCCTAACCCGTCGGCGCTTTGTCGCCGGTATGGGGATTGGTGCAACGTCGGCGGTCTTGTTGGCCGCCTGCGGTGAGAGCGAGAGCGACGCACCAGCCGCCGAGGCACCCGCCGCAGCTGCGCCAGCGGCGGCACCTGCTGCTGCCCCAGCGGCGACGGCGATGCCCGAGCAGATGGTGGAGAAGGAAAGCGCCGAAATCCGGTTCGTCGCAGACCATACCGCCGGCCCCCGTGGCGCGGCCATGCAGTGGGGCTTGGCGCGTTTCGCCGAGAGGCGGCCGGACATCTTTGTGAAGCTGGAACCGGCCGCCAACCTGATTGACAGCTTGGCGACCAGTTCGCCGCCGGGACGGCCCCGCACGTGGCGCTGCTCTCGCAGTCGGACTTCCTGCGCTTCTACAACGACGGCGCGTTCACAGAGATCACCGACGAGCTGGCCAAGCGTGACGACTTCGTCCCGGCGGACTATTACTTCCTGCCGGACGCGTACACGTTCAACAACAATGACCACTCGTTCCCTCAGCCGAAGCTGATGACGGGTCCCCAGTTCGGGATGCCCTTCCAGTTCGCGATCAGCGGGTTCGTGGCCAACACTTCACTGGCCGAGGCCACTGGCGTCACCCTGCCGGACACGGACGGCGGGTGGACCTGGGATGACTGGACGGAGTGGGCCGCCAAGATGACGAACCCCGACACGGGGGCGTTCGGCACCTGGGCCCGCGACGACTACGAGTTCCAGTACATGCCGCAGATGTACTCCAACGGCATGGCCAAGCCGTTCAACGACCCGCTCACGAAGACGACGTACAACCTGCCCGAGGCCGGCGAGGCCTGGGAGTACCTGATCAACAAAATCTTCGTGCAAAAGACATCGCCGCCGTCCGAAGAGGTCAAGGAACTGAGCGGTGAGTTCGGCAACCCATTTGCCGCCCGCAAGATCGGCATCTGGCCGTCGGGCCGGGTGTACTCGACCGGCTTCGCGGTCCCACGCATCAAGGACCGCTTCCAGTGGACGCTGTTGCCGGAAGTGATCGCCGGGCGCGGCGGTCCGCCGGTC
>JAPOXI010000025.1 GCA_026707185.1 Chloroflexota bacterium | reverse complement strand
TGGACGTGACCTTCACGTTCGGGACGGACGTCACGGGCTTCGACGCCTCCGACGTGACCGTTGAGAACGGCACGCTGGGGACGCTGTCGGGCAGCGGCGCGGTCTACACCGCCACGGTGACACCGAACGGTGACGGCGACGTCACGGTCACCGTGGCCGCCGGTGCGGCCCTGGCCGCCGACAGCGGCCTCGCGCCGCGGACGGCCACGTCCAATGTGTCGACGTATCTGTGGATCAAGCTTGAAGGGCCCTCTGGGACCCGCAAGAGCTGGGACTCGTTTGAGGTCGTGGCCACGTTCTCGCAACCGCCGGGCGAAGATTTCAGCTTCCGGCCCTGGAACTCGAAGACCCCTGTTCCAGTCAGCGTGGACGGAAACACGGCGACCTTCACCCTGACGCCGGAGTACTACCAGTACCGATGGGGCACCTGGCCCTATCGAACCCGGATATGGGTTAACTGGCGTGGGGTCGGCGCGTATTTCGAGGTGTATTCGGACGCCGACCGGCCAAGGGTGCATCGCATTACCGGTCCGACGACGACACAGAGCGGGCCCTTCGGAATCTTCATACAGCTAACCGAAGACGTGGTGAATTTCAGCGCGGAGGACCTGGACGTCGTCAATGGCGAGGTGAGCGCTCTCCGACAGGTGAGCGCGTGGGCCTATGAGGCGGACATCAACCCGACGCGCAGCGGACGATTGACCGTGGACATCGCCTCCGGCGCGTTCAAGGACCATGCCGGATGGACGAACCGCGCGGCCCGGCAGTGGTCGGTCAACGTTGACCTCTCACCACCGGCCCCCGAGCAGCCGTTGGTCGAACAGTCAGCCTCCTCGCCCACGACCTCGCTGGAAGTGAGCTGGACGGCCCCGGACACCGGGACCGGCCTGCCAATCATCGACTACGACGTGTGGTACCGGAAGCCGGGTGAGGCCAACTGGACGGACCATCCCTTCGACAGCACTGCGACGCAGACGACGATTGCCGGCTTGACCCCGGAGACGACGTACCAGGTCCAGGTGCGGGCGGTCAACGCCGACAGCCCCAGCGACTGGTCGCCAACGGCTGAGGGCGCCACGGCGGCGCTCAACGTTCCGCCGCAGTTCGACAGCCTGGCCACGCCGCGCTCGGTTCCCGAGAACGCGCCTGCCGGCACCCCTGTGGGCGACCCGATCACGGCCCTCGATCGCGAGGGTCACCTGTTGAGCTACACGCTGCGCGAATCGTCGTCTCTCTTCGATCTGGACTCGGCCACGGGGCAACTCAGCGTGGCCGAGGGCGCGACCCTGGACTACGAGGCCGGGGCGTCCTACACCCTGGTGATGGAAGTCAGCGACGGCCTGGACATCACCTGGGCCGGCGACAGCCAAACTGTTGACGCCGAAGTCACGGTCACCATCACCGTGACCGACGTGGCGGAGCCGCCGGATCAGCCCGACGCGCCTTCGGTTGCGCCGTCGGCCGACGAACAGTTCACCGCCCTGCAGGTGACGTGGACGGCCCCGGCCAACGACGGCCGACCGGCCATCACGGACTACGATCTGCGCTACCGGCAGGTGGGCGCAGCCGAGTGGACCGCACACGACTTCACCGGCACAGGCACCGCAACCACGCTCCAGGATCTGGAACGCGGAACGTCGTATGAGGTGCAAGTGGCGGCGAGCAACGACGAGGGCACGAGCCCCTGGTCCGACGCCGGTACCGGCCGCACGGAGGATTACAACCTGCTCTCCGAGATCTACCGTCCCGGGGATGGCGGGGACGTTCTGACCCGCGAAATCGCGGAGAACTCGCCGGCCGGCACTGCCGTGGGCGCGCCAATCGCCGCGACCGACGGCAACGGCGACGCGCTGACCTTTGCGCTGACCGGCTCGAGCGCCTTCGTCATCGACGCGGCAAGCGGCCAGATTCGGGTGGCCGAGGGCGCCGTGCTGGACTACGAGACCAGGACCTCCTACTCGGTGACGGTGACCGTGAGCGACGGCAAGGATGCGAATCACCAGCCGGACGCCGCGATCGACGACACGGTGGAGGTGACCATCAAGGTGCTGGACCTGGCGCTGCCGGCTCAGCCGGACGCGCCGTCGGTTGCCCCGTCGGCCGCGCAGCCCACGGTCGTGCTGCACGTGACGTGGACGGCTCCGGCCAACCAGGGCCGGCCGGCCATTACGGACTACGACCTGCGCTACCGGCCGGTGGGCGCGACGCCGTGGACTGCGCACGCTTTCGACGGCACGGGGATCATGACCTGGATCTCAGGTCTGAACCCCGACACGGCCTATGAGGTGCAGGTGGCCGCGGCCAACGTGGAGGGCCTGGGCCCCTGGTCGGACGCCGGCGAAGGCCGCACGTCTCCCGCAGACGGCAGCGGCGCGCCTGAGATTGGCAACAACCCGCCGAGCTTCGGTGACCCACCCGGTAACCGGGGAACAGTCCGCCAGGTGGCCGAAAACGCGCCGGGCAGGACGCTGGTGGGCGCGCCGGTCACGGCGACCGATTCCGACGGTGACGCGCTGATTTACGCGCTGTCCGGCTCGAGCGCCTTTGTCATCGACGCCGTCAGCGGCCAGATTCGCGTGGCGACCGGCGCCGTGCTGGATTACGAAACCACCACGTCGTACACGGTCACCGTCAGCGTGACCGACGGCAAGGACGCGCACGGCAATCCTGACGCGTCGGTCGATGCCACAGTGGACGTAACCATCAATGTCCTCAACCAGCTGCCGCCGGCCAAGCCGGATGCGCCGTCGGTTGCGCCCTCGGCCGCCGATCCCACAACGGCGCTGGACGTTTCCTGGACGGCTCCGGCCAATAACGATCAGCCGGCCGTTTCGGACTACGACCTGCGTTATCGGCTCGTGGGTGCGACCGCGTGGACGTTGCACGACTTCGCTGGCGTGGGGACCACCACCACGCTCCCAGGTCTGGAACCCGACACCGCCTACGAGGTCCAGGTAGCCGCGGCCAACGTAGAGGGCATTGGCCCCTGGTCGGACGCCGGCACGGGCCGCACGGACTCACTTATCGACCCGAATGTCCCCAATGGTCCCGACGGCCCCGACGGTCCCACCGGCTCGAACGGTCCCGGCGGTCCGACCGGTCCCGGCAATCCCGGAGGCAACTCCGGTAACCCCGGAGGAAACTCCGGCAACCCGGGATCGACAGATTCGCCCAGCGGCTCTACCAGCGGCCCATCCGTGACCACGGCGCAGTCCCGTGCCGCGGTCAGTGGTTCGGAACCGACCGATGCCGGCTTCGGTGTGTTCTCGCAGGAGCTAGGCACATCGGTGCGGACGGATGCCGCAGTGAATGGCGCGGTCCTGAGTCCCCTGGCGGGCTTCGAGGTTTGGACGCCCGAGAAGGCTCTCGTCTTCAGCTTCCTTGGGCCGGGGTTGCTCGGTCTTCTCGGGATGCTGTCGACACTACTCAAGTGGAAGTTCCAGATGTCCCTTTGGACGGCTCTGCTCGCAGGCCTGGCGGCAATCTTCCTGTTCTTCTGGCGACGTAAGCAGGAGAAGGAAGAGAACGACCCGGGTGAGGCGGTAGGGTCGCTTCGACCAGCCACGTAACGCCCGCCTGTCAGGGAATCCGCCGCCCTGGCAGGAGCGGTCAGTCAACGTCGCTGCGATCCCTGAAAGGACCGCGGAAGTCACGCCGCGTCCCCGACCTCACGGAGTCGTCGAGCACGGTCCGCGCTCCCTTCGCGGTCGACACTGTGGGGCGCGTCCAACCGCGGCGGAGGCTTCCAGGCGGGCTACCGTGATCCGCCCGAACCAGTCAGTCCATTCGTCGGGCTGGTGGGGCCGGCGGGTCGGCGCCGGGCTGGGCTTCGGGATCGGCGGGCATGCCTCGCCCCTCACCGGGCCACACCCCCAAAATGGTGGCAGGCGAGCCTTGACGCGGCCAGTAGGCCTGGCCGAGGTCCGTTAAGGTTTCGCCAGCCGGTAGCCGGTCCCCGACTCCGTAAAGATATAGACCGGGTCTCTGGCGTTATCTCCAAGCTTGCTACGTAGGCCCTTGACGAATGAGCGCAGGAGTTGCTGGTCCGCCGTGTGCCCGGGTCCCCAAACGCTCTCGAGCAACTCGTCATGTGACAGAACACGCCCGGCGTTGGTGGAGAGTTCGACGAGCAGTTTGAACTGGGTTGGAGTGAGCCTAACCGCGCGACCCGCCAGGGTCACGCTGCGTTCCAGATAGTTGATCGTCAGGTCGCCGAGGCGAAACGGTTCGACCGCCTGGGCCTGCCGATAAACGGATCGCTTATGCAGCGCCGCCCGGATCCTTGCTACCAACTCGGTTGGCGCGAATGGCTTGACTACGTAGTCGGCCGCGCCCATTTCGAAGGCCGTGGCAAAGTCCTGTTCGCGGCCTCGACCGGTCAGGAAGATGACCGGGACTTCGAAGACATTGGGAATCCGCTTGATCAACTCGAAGCCGCTGGTCCCGGGCAGCACCAGGTTCAGAAGGACTAGGTGCGGACGCTCTTCCTGGATGAGGCGGTCCAACTCCGACGGCTGGCTGGTGACCATAATCGAGTACCCAGCTTCCGAAAGAATGCTGCGCACATAGCGGAGCACCTGCGGGTCGTCGTCGATGGCAAGAATTCGCTCCGCCGTGGCAGTCGCACCCGGCATGCGAGCGGAGGCAGGGACGGCGGATTCTTCAGCGACCAGGTCAGCCGCATCAACGGCGGGCAGCGTGAACGTGAAGCGCGTCCCGTGGCCCTCGCCGTCGCTCTCGGCCCAGATGCGACCGCCGTGCGCCTCGATAATGCCGCGGGAGATCGCCAGACCCAGGCCGTATCCCTCGACCTGTGGCCCTGAGTCGTTGTCGATCCGCGAGAACTTGCTGAAGAGGCGGGGCAATTGCTCAGCCGAAATTCCGCGGCCCTCATCGATGACGCTCACGGCTACGTACACGTCCTCCAGCGAGGCGCTCACGCGAATCGTGGACCATTCGCGCGAGTACTTGGACGCATTGGAGAACAGGTTGTAGAGGACCTGGCCGACTCGCTGACTGTCGGCTGGAATTCGAGGTATGTCCGGCGCGACGAACACTTCGACGCTGTTTCTGTAGCCGCCGCTGAGGAAGGCATTTCGCGCCTGCTCAATTACGTCCGCTATCTCCGTCGGTTCAGGAGCAACTGATAGCGTGCCGGCCTCGATCCGGGCCAAATCGAGCAGATTGTTGATGAGGTCCCGCATATGGTCGGCCTGTTCTTCAATGATTCGGAAGAACTGCCGCGTCTCCGCGGGATCGAGTGGGTACGTAGCGCTCCGAGCTGTTGCCGCAGATCCCTTGATGGACGTCAAGGGCGTGCGCAACTCGTGACTGACCATGCCGAGGAACTCGGCGCGCAGGCGCTCGATTTCTTCCAGCGGCGTCATGTCCTGAACCGTTGAAACGACCGACACAATGTCGCCGTCCTCCGAGAGGATTGGGGTTGCATTGACGAGCGTCGTCACAGTCTGACCATCCTCACGTTGGATGGTTATCTCTTCGGCGCGCACGGTCTCGCCGGTCCTGAGGGCGCGTTCCACCGGCATTTCAGCCGGCGGAATCTCCCGGCCGTCGATTCGTCGAAACGTGAACAGCGACAGCACGTGATCAAATGACCTGTCCTGGCCACGCAAGCCACCGGCGAGACGGCGCGCCTCATCATTGAACTGCACCAACTGGCGCGTCTTTGCATCAACAACCAGGACACCCACGGGTGAGGTATTGACCAGGGCGGTTTGGTCGGCCTTTGCTCGCTGTTCCTCGCCGTAGCGCCGCGCGTTGGTGATGGCAGCCCCCACCTGGGCAGCGAACATCTCAAGAGTCTCTTCGTCTTCCAGGGTGAAGTCATCGCCAGGTTGCTTCTTGCCGATGTAGATGTTCCCGACCTGGTTGCCACGGTCCCGGATCTGTGCGCTAAGAAATGCGCCAATCGGCAGAGTAAAGCCCGGGAATCCAGCCAGATCGGTGTGGGCGACGAAATCCCGCGTGCGCAGGGGCCGTTTGAGGTGGCTCAGATACTCGAAAAGGGCTGGACCCTCCGGGAATCCGATGGCTTGGTCAATCTCGCCGGGTTCCAGGCCGGAGAAGAGGAGGTCCTCAAGCTCGCCGGCGTCGTCCTGGGTCGTGATCGCTGCGTAACGCGCGTCGGTCAGCACGCGTGCGCTATCCACGACCTCTTGAAGCATCGTTTCCAGTTCAAGGTCCTGGCTGATGCGGAGGATCGCCTCGGTGAGCCGGGACAGCCGAGACCTCAGGCGCTCGTTCTCCGACCGTAAGTCGTCGCCGTCCGTCAAGAACCAGCCTCGGGATGACCTATTACTTCGTGACGACCAGTCTGCCACGCTCCCGCGCGCATGGTTTGCGCAAAATCAGCTACGCGCAGCCCGGCGCGATGACGCTGGCCGCCGCGACCACGAACAACCCGTAAGCCACACGACCACTACGGCCCGGGCGGGTGCGGCCGGGCCGTAGACGCAGGCCGCCGGCCAGGCCGCCCAACCGGTGGAGTAGTCAGCGCGGGCGGGTTCCGGACTGCCGGGATGGCGCGAGCCAGGCAGGGCGCTGAGCACCCGGTGGATCGCCCGCTGTCCGAGGCCGCACACCTGCAACAGCCCGATCCCCAGGGCGAACGCTCCGGCGAGCCTGCGGGCGAAAGCGCCTAGTCCGGTAGTAGCGATGCGCTCCGCGTGGTCGTCGACGTCGACGGACGCGTCGTGACGGACACCGCCGCCGAACTAGCGCCTGGAACCACGGCGCCCTTTCTGGGCGGGCGACGCGCAACCGCCGTCAACCTGGCGACCAATGATCCGGTGGGCCACGTCTACGTGGATGTCGACCTGGAGGTCCTGGCCACCGATTCCCGCGCGTTTCCGGTTACGCTGCTGTACATCACCGGGATCGGCGGCCTGCTGACGGTTGGCGTGGGCGACGGGATGGGCCACGGAATATCGGTGACGTTCAGTCTTCCACTGAACGTGAGACTCACTCGCCTCGCGACTTCGCTGCGAGAGTCGAGAGCGTCCCAATACGCCTTGGCTGGATCTATGTACTCAATCAGCTTCTGTCAAAGAGCGTTGCAGACCGGGCGTGAGGCAAAGTCCAGTCCCATTCGTCCCGGCGGTGAGCGTCCTGGCTTTGCTCCGGTCCGGTCCACCCGTGCGCTCGAACCCATCGACGATTGGCTCCTGCCGCACGCCGGAGGCAATGTCCGGTCGTAGAGACTGGCCAAGCCGTTCGGCCTGACCTCGTCCAGGGCGCCGACCGGGGGAAAAGGCTTTCATGCCTTGTGATGCCGCTGGCAACCTGCGCGTGGCCGCCCCGCCGCCAGTCGTGATGGCCGGGTCGCTTCGTGGCGGAGCCGGCAATTGACGGTGTGCACACTCCAACGTCGCTGCCCGCCCGGGTTCCTTCCCATGCCCACTCGAGTCAATTGCAGAGGTCGACAGCTCCCGGGCAGCAGACCGGGATTCTGTCGAATCTGGGGATAATGCCCGTCTCAGTGCCAAGCCGGCCCTGCGCAGCCGAATGCGCGCGCATTGCCGTCGAGGGGCAGCCTGACGTCACCCCGAGTACGGGTGAGTGCCCGCATGCGCGGGAGAAGCCCCGACGAGTGTGTGCAACCTCTCAGCCGCGGTATGCGCCACCACTGCTCAGCGGGTGGATTGACACAGGGCTAAGTATGAACCTAAAGTCACGAATCCTGAGATAGTGTCGTTTGCTTCATCAGGTTCGCGTACCGGCGGAATGGCGCCTTGGCTTTGCGCGGGGAGTGTCCGGTGCCGGCATGAAGTCACAGCTCAAGCCCTAAGCTGCGCCTCCCGCGCAAAGCCAAGCTGCCGTTCCGCTCGCGTGATCCCGTCCACTCGCGTCGGCCGCAATAGGCCAACTGCTACTCCCATCACCGTTGCGGCCCTGTGCACCGTACGACCTGTAATCGACGCAGGCCACGTAGCGAGTAGATGGCGGCGCGAAGCCCGTGGGCCTCCTTCCGACGTTCGGGGCCTGCCGGCGACCGTGGCCAAGCGGGGCGGACCGTCGCGGACGCTGCCGATAGCAGGGTGTGCACCGGGCGAGAAGGAGCGTATCGCCTGGCACCGTCCCGCCTAACACCAGCTCACGCCCGAGGACGAAGCGTACCGTCGCTGCGAAGACATTACGTACCAAGCGTGGCACGGCTGGGGCCGGAACGGACCGAGAGCGCCGAGTCGCAAATCATCGACATCGCCGAACGACTTCCGTTAGGAGCGGGGGACGGGATTCGAACCCGCGACATCCAGCTTGGAAGGCTAGCGCTCTACCATCTGAGCTACCCCCGCCAGTAGGATCGGCGGCACCCGGCGACCCTTCAATCAGCCGCGCACGCCAACCTGGCTGCCCTGAGCGTACCGAACCAGTCGCCGGGGGATTTCCCGCCCCCCAGGAACGCCATATCCGCTAACATGCTGGCCGCCAGACGGGTGTGCGCCGTTCAGTGGAGCGCCAAACCCCTCGTTCCGGTGGGTAGGCCATGCCTTGCGAACTTCGAATCGAGCAAACGAAGGTAGCGCCGCGCGCGTGAGCGACCTTCACTTCGGCCACTTCACGGCCATTCCCGAATACCGCCAGGTCAACCGCGACCTCGTCGCCCGGCTGCTTGACCGGGTACCCAACCCATTCGTGCACCTGGATGTCGCCACGGGCGCAGGTCTGATTCCGCAACTCATCATCGAGGAGGCAACCGCCCGCGGCTACCGCGGACGAGTCATCGCGCTCGACCGCAACAAGCGCGCCCTCGAGATTGCCCGCGAGACAGTGCGCGGCAACGAGAATGTCAGCGTCACATTCGTTCACGGCGACGCGCGCGAGGTTCGTTCGGCCGTGGAAGAACTCCTGCCGCCCGAGGGCGTCGACTCGGTGAGTATTCACGACGCGATCCACGAAATCGAAGGCGAATGCAATCAGCGGCGCGTCTTCAACTCCCTGGCAGACGTTGCCCGCAGCGGCGCCTTTCTGTCCATCAACAGCTCGTTCACGTCCACGTCCATGGCCGTCGGCCACTCGATGCGAGGCCACGGCGAGTGGAAGCTGCACTTCGTGCGACTGACTGGCGCCACGCGCGAGCGCAAGATCGAGACGCTGGCCTACCGGTCGCACGAGGACTACAAGCAGATGATCGAGGACGCCGGCTTTCGAGTCGTGCACGAGGAAGACCGCGAAGTCATCCTCACCAGGGCCGCGCTCAAGGCAATCGCGCGCTACCCCGAATTCGTGCGCGGCATGGCCAGGGACTTGACGTTTTCACGCGACGTGAGCCTGGCCGAGTTGAGCGACGCCATGAGCACCGCCGTGGACAAGATTCGCTTCGACTTTCTGCCCCGCCTCTGGTACGGCGTGATCGCCCAGAAAGTGGCGTCGGAACCCGTCTAGGCCACGGGGCAACTGCGCTACGCCGCTCCCGCCAGGTAGCGCCACCACGAGCGCCACGCTTGGCCCATGGCCACAAACTGGTCGCCGGCCCACGGGTACTTTCGGTTCGAGTCGTTGTAGAACGCCTCAATTTCGGCCTCGTCCGTGCCGTAGGGATTGAAGAGGCCGCGCTGTTCGACGCGCGGCAGGTACCGAATCTTGAACATGAACCGCCATTCGTCAGTCTTGTTCGGCTGGGCGCAATGCCACAACGATTCGTGGATGAACGCGATGCGTCCTCCGGGCCCTGACAGTTGCCGCTGGCCAAGAAAATTCTTGTATCGCGTCACGTCGTGATAGCTCACACGACGCACGTGCGAGCCTGGCAGCACCAGCGTCGGCCCCATCTCCGGCGGGGAGTTGTGGGGGAAGTAGCACACCAGGATGTCGAATCGCCGCGGATGGTCCACTGCCAAGCTGGAATCCACGTGCCAGCGCTGCGCCTCGCGTCGACCCGGCGCTACCGTGTGCAGGAACGAATGGTCATGGACCGCATCCGGACCCACCAGGCTTTCCACGACGCCCTGCACGGACGGCAACTCAAACACCTTACGCACCGCGGCGGAAAAGTCCCAAAACTCGCGTGGCTTGTTCGGGTTGTAGCCCTGGTTTTTCGGATACGCCAGCGCATCGCGATGCACCTGGGCGTTAAGGGCGTCCGGAACCAAGTCCCCAAACTCAACGAAGCCGTCAACGACGAACCGCGCCATCTGGAGCGCATCGAGCCGGTGGCTCATCGGAGTCTCAGTCGCCATTGGCACCCTCCATCGGAACGCAACGCTCCAGCACGTATTCCCACGGCAGCGGCCCCGTCTCGTGCTCGGCCCCCCTGGGGTAGGTTGGCAGTTGCGGCAGTTGCAGCACGCGCCAGCCGTCGTGCATAGCGTCGACAACCGACGCGTACGGCGGCTCGGGCTGATCCCCGGCCTGCATCTGCTGATCACCGGCGGGGCGAGAGCCGTCGTATAGCGCCCAGGCCACGGTGTGAGCACCAAGATCCGGCTCCGCCAGGTGAAGAATCAAAACCTGCTGTCGAGTCTCGGACATGAGGACCGGTGGCCAACCGGCAGTTTGCGCGCCCGCAGCGCCATGGTAAGACGCGACTGGCGTTCCCGTATATAGCGCGCCAGGAAGGCGCGATCGCCGGATCCGTGGGATGCTGAGTTGCTGGCCCCGTGCGGTCGGGAGATCACATGCAGCTCGTTCGCTTCACGAAGTTCTGGGAAGACCTGAGTGTTCGCCAGCTCGGCGAGTACGCCCGTGAACTCGGCTACGACGGCCTTGATCTCGCCGTTCGCGACGGTCACGCGATCAGTTACCACAACGTGTCCGACGAGCTACCCGATTCCGTACGCGCATGGCGCGAGCTCGGCGTGGACTGCCCGATGATCTCCTCCTCGACCGACCTCATCGACCCTGAATCCGACGACGCCAAGACCCTATTTGAGGCCGCCGCCGCGGCTGGCGTCCAGCGCATCAAGATCGGCTACTTCAAGTTCAGTCCCGGCGATTCCTTCGAGGATCTCTGGTCACGTGCCCGCCGCAGCCTTGAAGGCTTCGAGCGCCTCAGCCGCCGAACCGGCGTGCAAACCATGTACCACACACACAGCGGTCAGTGCCTCGGATCGAACTGCGCCGGAATGCGTCATCTGTTGCAGGATTACGACCCGACACACGTTGGCGCGTACGTTGACCTTGGCCATCTCGCAATCAACGGCGAAGACGTCCAGATGGGCCTTGCGATGCTTCGCGACCGACTCTCGGCGATTGGTGGCAAGGACGCGCGTCACTTCCCCGACCAACGTCCGGACCGAAGAGCGAACTTCGCCGATGGATTCGTTTTGCTCGGACAGGGCGCCGCTGAGTGGCCCGAAGCGATAGCGCTGCTTGAGTCCTGGGGCTTTGACGGCCCCATCACCATTCACACCGAGTACACGACGGATCAGAATGTTATCGGCACTGTTGGTGCCGGCGAATACACTCCGGAAGCGATCGCCCTGCGGGCACGAGGCGAGGTAGAGGATCTCGCATATCTCCGGGGGCTCCTTAAGTCCGCGTGAGACTTCGCGCACGATCTTCGATTCGTCGGGAAGTCCAGGGGAATCACTGACACGGAGCGCTAATCTTCCGCATGGACTTCCCACGATTGGCTTTACCCGATTACTTCGTACCCAGTCGCGTCCTGACCCATCAGAAACTCCCGCGCGGCGGGCCGATGACGCTGGCCAGTTTGGAAGGCGCGGGCTGCATCCGCCGCATCTTCGTGACCACCGTGCGGCGGCCGTCGCCCGGCAACCAGCGCCAGACCGTCTTGCGATTTTTTTGGGACGGCTCGGACACGCCCGCGGTGGAAGCGCCCCTCGGCGACTTCTTCGGCCAGCTTCACGGTCTCCCGCCGTACCCCCTCAACTCGCGCTACCTCATCTCGCAGGCCCACTCCGGCTACACGGCCACGTTTGCCATGCCGTTTGCGCGCGGGGCGCGGATCGAGGTCGAGGCGGGGCCGGACGTGGACCCACCGCGAATCATCCTGTTTGTCGACTGGCACACCTACCCCGATGGTTCGCTGGAGGAACCGTTGCGCTTCCACGCGCAGTTTCGACGCGAAAACCCGTGCGAGGCCTTCGGTCGCAACTATCTCCTCCTGCACACGGTTGGCCGCGGCTGCCTGGTCGGCTTCAACTACGGCGTGGCCGTCCGCGACGATCGCGCGCGCTGGTCGCACGCCGGGGCCGAGAATGTCTACGTCAGCAACGAGACCGGCGCGCCCGAGGGAACCTTCGCCTATCTGCGCGGCGGCGGCGGCGAGGACAGCTTCGGCGCGTCCTACGGCGGCGTGCTGCACCAGCCCTCCTCGCACCTGGATCAGGGCGTGCCCTACTACGCCCAGGAAGACCTCGGACCCGCCTATGCCCGGCACACACTGGCCGCCTACCGATTCTTTACGTCCGACGCTATTCCCTTCAGCCGCTCCATCCACGTTCGCTTCGGCTCGATGGCCAACGACATCTGCAGCACGGCCTACTGGTACCAGGAGCCGCCGCACGAACCGTTCTTCAAGATGCCCGGCTGGGACCAACTGCTGCGGGGCACCGAACTGCGGTATTCGGCCACAGGAGCGCCGCGGCCCGACGCCAGGTGGCGCGCGCTCGGCCCGTTCCATCCCGACGCCTCGGCGTCGTTACACGCGGCGGCCGACCAAAGCGATCCGCATTCAGTCATGCACGACACCGGGTATGCAGCCAGGTCGCCCTGGCGCCACGAAGACCGACACGTGGCTCGCTGGGTTGCGGCCGAGGACCTGCACGGCTTCGTGGACTTCGGTCTGGCCTTTCGACCGTCGGACCCTGGAAACTCCGTCACCTGGCCGGCCCTGGGGCTTGCTCAGACATGGCTGCACGCGGACGCCGACATCGAGGCCACCTTGTACCTTGGCTGGGCGCACGACCTGCGGCTGCGCATCGACCACGAAGCCTGGCAGGCCCTGGGACAGCACGCGTATTTTCGGAATGCGACACATCGCGTGAAGCTGCGCGCCGGCTGGAACCGCGTACAGGTCACGCTGATCAGCCCGGACTCCGGGATCGAGGGAACCACCTGGGGCGCCTGGACGTTCGGTCTGCGCGCGGTTGACGCCGACGGGCGCGAGATCGAGCCGCGGCTCGATCCAGCCGCCTGAGCCGCACTCCCTTCAGAACACCTGACGTCGAACCCGCATTTCGCGCAATCACCTGAAGGTTGGGCCCGGGGTCATGCAAGCCCGGTCGGGGAGGCGAGATTTGAACTCGCGACCTCGGCGTCCCAAACGCCGCGCGCTGCCAGGCTGCGCCACTCCCCGAATGCACCCATCGTATCGCCAGAGAGCAGGATCCGAGCCGCGGAGTCTCTGCAAGATCGCCGGAGCACTGCACCATGCCCCAAGACTGAACTCGCGCAAATCCTGTCGCTGAACGAGAAGCGCGTGGTCAGGCAGAGCCACTGGTACGAGTCAATAGGCTTCGGCCTGGACTCCGCGGCTATCCGGCTGGAGCGTCAGGATCCGATGGCACCCCAGGCACCTTGGTAGCGCCCCACCGTGCTGCCTCTTCCAGATTTTCATCCACCCACTTGTTAAAGGACACTGGAAAGCGCGCTCGGGCCTCGTCAATCCCCACCACGAACCGATTCGGCCACGCCTCGTAGTTGGACTGGAACGACCCTGTCCGCGTTTCACCGTGGGCCAGCACGACCGTCCGGGTGATCGCAGCCTTTACGCCTCGCTTGGCAAACTCCACCTGCTCCTCGAAGTCAGGCTCTTCCTCGGCGTTGACGATACCTTCGTCTGGCGGTGGGTCTTCCCAGTCCCACAATCGGGGCTTGCTTAGCGTGACCGTGCGCCCGTCTTTGGCGCCCCAGATCTCAAAGTCCAGAGTCCCAAGCCGCCGATCGAGCAAGGCGCGCAGCATGATCGGGTTTTCGAAGTCATTCGTGAACTTGAGATCAATGCCCGGCGAGAAGATTGTGGAGTCGAAGCCGATCGGGTAGCTACCCATTTCGTAGTACCGAACGCGATAGAGATGCGGCCATCGTTCCTCGATAGGTAGCCCGGCCGCCAGCACGGCGCGAAAGAGCGTCGTGGACACTTGGCAAATGCCCCCGCCGATCCCCTGCTCGGTACGGTCCTCCACGATCACGCTGCCTTCTACCCAACCTTCCGCCTTCGTGAAGGCCCCAATGCGCTCGTTGAATGAAAACGTCTCGCCCGCACGCACAATCATCCCGTCCAGCTTGGCCGCTCCCACCGCAATGTTGTGGTCGCGGTAGTCGGGCGAGCCTTTGTAGATCGACGAACCAACGGCGAGCAGTTCCGTAATACCCAAGGCGTTCGAGAACGTGTCGTATTCCTTGTTCAGCAGAATGAGCGGAAGCTCCACACGACGCTCTGCCGGATGTTGGACTGCCTCCAGGATGGCGCGCTCCAGAGCCGGCCGATCCAGCCTTTGACCTGGGTGACCCGGCTGAAAGTCCAGCACTCGATCCTGTTGCTCATCGAAGTCAAAAGCGCCGTGTCGCGGCTCGGCCGAAAGCGCGTCATCAATCTTCTGAAATAGGTCATTGAATCTCGTGACCTGGATTCGCGGGACAATCGAGGAATCACTGGTGTCGAGCACTAGCGCCCCTCGGAGCTGAGAGGGTTCGATCGTCCATCCCGCCGACCCGTGCACCAGCCACACGGGTTGCCCAATGATCCGCCGCACTGCATCCAGCGCGACCTCGGCGTCCGACGTGGAAACCACTGGCTCGTCTTGCCGAAAACGAAGATCAACAACATGGCCTACGGCCCCTTGTGCCAGACCGACCTCTAAGTCCAGAAGAGCTTGCTCCACGTCCACCACTCGCCCTACCTGCCCGGGCGTCAGGCTCGCTCGACCGTCGTCTCGCATTGACAGCGAGGCGTTGACGGACGGCTGGTCGAATCCGGCCGCGATGGACCGAAAGTATCCACGGGCAATCTCGCGGTCGTACGAAACGATCGGCGTCTCGGCCCCCGCTACCGCCGCTAGGCCGGATATCCGATCCAGCACGCCGCCCGCCACCTGCGATCCGAGAACCTCAAGCAGCGGCGCACGAAAGTCCGCCCGGATTCCCAGATCCGCACCCGAAGGCCTCCACAGCCGACCATCCATCCGAACCACTGCCGGGCTGTCCAGGAATGGACGCCACGCCGCTTCCAGACGTTGCAAAGCTTCCTCTGGACCTAACCCGCCGATGTCAACCCCGCCAACATTGGTACCGGCCGGCAGATCGTCGGAACGGCTCAACAGCAAGGTGGCGACAAAGGCAGCCGGGGTAGCGGCGACGGCACTCCCGAGCCCGGCCAACAGCAGGGCGCGACGTTTCATCGAGGAACCTTCACTCGCCTTAGGTACTCAAACTACGAGCCATCACAGCCACACTAGCTAGTCTATCGAGCCGACGCCCGACTGCCGGGGAAGCACCGAACAGCCAAGATCCTTGGTCACCGGCTGTGGTTTGCGAAGCCGATCGCCTTCAGGGAACCGTGGGGCCACTGCGGGCGCCGAACTGCGCGGTGTCCTTTTGGCCCGCCCCGACGGCCGGAAACGCGAAGGGCGTGACCTCGGCAGGTGGCGGCTTCTCGGCGCAGGCAGCAACGGCGAGCGAACTCACGACCCCCGTCACCGCCAGTAGCACGCGCCGACGTCCCATACGCCCACCGCGACCCTTGGGTCGCTGGCCTTGCGACGTCAGCTCCGTAACCGCCACACGGTCTTCTCCCGTTGCGAGTGAGCTCATTGTATGGGTCCCAATTGATCGAAGTAGTGCGCGCACAAGGACTCGACGACACTTGTCGGGCTCAGAATCGCCTCCGCACCAGTCAAAGCGAGCAGTCGACCATGCTGCTCGTACGAGGTCGCGAGACTCGCCTCCCGACGCTTGCCGAAAGACAGTCGACTGGCCACGTCGTCGGCCAAATGCTTCCAAGTCGGAAAAGGGGCTTGACGGGTAGTTCCGAATAGAACAAGCTGCTCTCGCGAAGTTACGGTGCATCGAGGCGAGCGTCCGTCGGCGGCTCGTGCTCCAGCAAGTTTTGGAGCGTCGCCTGCGGGGTGTGGCAGGGCAACTGTCGCCAGTTGAAGCGTCTCGTCTCCAGGGAGGGGAACGCATGAGCAATCGCCCATCGAGGCGCACCATCCTGCGCGCAGCGGGAGTGGGCGCGATTGGCGTCAGCGGCATGGCTATTCTGGCCGCCTGCGGCGAGTCGGAGCCCGAGCCTGCACCTGCGGAAGTTGCGGCACCCGCTGCGACGGCCGCTCCCGCCATGACCGAGGCGCCCGCACCAGCAGCCACGGCGGCACCGCAGCCCGAGACTGTCACGCTGAGCTACGTCGGCGACCATACGTCCGGCCCACGCGGCGCGGCCATGCAGTGGGGCCTCAAGCAATACGCCGCCTTGCGACCGAACATCTTCGTGAAGTTCATTCCGCAACCGGCTGACTACGCGACCAGCGTGTTTCCATTGCAGATGGCCGCCGGCACGCAGGCCGAAGTGGCCATGCTTGACGGCGGCATGCTCGGCGCTTTCGTCAATGATGGCGGCTTCACCGAGATCAACGACGGACTGGCCAAGCGGGACGACTACATTCCCGAGGACTACTACTTCATTCCCGATCTGTACACCGTCAATCACGATCACGCCCACGACGAGGGGTCAAACCCGTCCAACGTGATCGAGGGCGCGCAGTTTGGAATGCCGTTCCAGGGCGCGCTCGGCGGCATCGTGATGAACACCACCATGGGCGAGGAGTACGGGGTCGAGTTTCCGAGCGTGGGCTGGACCTACGAGAATGAGTTCCTCGAGTCCTGCAAAAAGGTCACGGATCCCGACATCGACCAGTGGGGCACCTGGGCCCACAATGGCTATGAGTTCCACTGGAGCCCGATGGCCTTCATGTCGGGCGCCACGGCCATGCGCAATGCGGATGAGACCGAACTGGCCGTCTTTGACAACGGCGGCGACTTCGGACTGAACTTCTCCGTGGGCCTGATCCACAAGGAGAACGTGTCGTTCCCGCTCGCCGACAACAAGCGGTTGGCGGGTGAGTTTGGGAACCCATTCGCCGCGGGCAAGGTGTGGTCCTGGCTGAGTTCCGTGGTCTATACCACGGGCTACCACGTGCCGCGCATCAAGGACCGCTTTAAGTGGTCGCTTGGCCCAATGCCGCTCGCATCGCTAGGCCAGGAGATTCACGAGTGGAATGACCAGCCACACTTGGTCACGAACGGCGCGCAACGGTACGGAACCATCGAGGAGGCGATTGACCTGATCCTGTTCCTCGGCGGTCCGACCTATCAGGGGCGCGTTGCCATTGACCGCGGCCACCTGCCCATGCACCGCGGAGTCTTCGACTCGGCGGAAGCCAAGGCACCGCCGCCCGAGGGCATGGAGTGGCTCAAGGCTTACGCGGATGTCGGCAACGTCAACCGTCACTTGATGATGGCGCTCCCCGCCTGGTGGGAGATGTACGAGTGGCGCAAGACGCCGGACGCCGCTTACCTAGGCGACAAGCCGGTCGATCAGGTGATCGACGAGGCGAAGCACCTGGTACGTACGTCACTCGCCGGTCAGCGCGACCTGCTCAACGAGGGTCGGCAGAAGTTCGGCTTCCCGCCGCTCTAAGTCCGGCAAGCGCCCCGAACCGGGACGCTTACGAGCCAAGGCCCGGCGCTCCGGCGCCGGGCCTTGGTACTTCGGCAGCCGACGCCTAGAGGCACGCAATTGCGGAAGGTCGCTTCAAGTGAGGTCGTCACCGCGCCTTGGAGGCACGTGAGAATCGTGTGAGCAGCGCGAGGTCAATCGCGCCGCCGGGCTACATGCGCGTCCGCAGCCGAGCGGTTCGCTCTTCGCTATACGGGAAGGGGTTGTCGCGCGTCCCGGCGCCCTCGTCCTCCGGGGCACAGGCTGCCACGCCTGCCGCGGCAAGGGCAGCGGCGCCAAATGCCAGCGCGCGGCGGCGCTGGATTCGCGCGACGGCGCGGGGTCCAGCCTGAACTGGTCGGTCCGGGTCGTTGCTCATGACAACCTCGCGAGTGCGAAAGCAGCTTCTGCTATGACGTCAAAGTATATCGCCGCCCCAAGAAGGCGGCGCTGCCAACGCAGCATCGCGCCATCCCGGGAACGTCGATCCACAAATTCGGACGGGCACTCGCTGCACAAGCAGCCGCTGGAAGTCTCGCGCTCGTCTACGAACCACCGCTGGGCTGGTATTCCTGCCGCAGCCGCTCGCGCTCCTGCGGGTCGTACTCATACTCGCCACGGGCTCGCGTACGGGCGAATTTGTAGTACCCATCCTCATCGCGTGACGAGTCACCCAAGCAAGCGCTCAGCAAACCACCGCTTGCCGCGACGAGAGTCAATGCCGTTGCGGCACGCAACAATCGCCGTCGGGCCATACGTTCAGGCGCTGCCTGCAATCGAGCCATCGCTGCGATTCCGACTTGGGTTTGTTCGCGGCCGATTCTACGCGAGCGACGGGCCGGCTGTGGGGCACGCACGTGCAGTCGAATCCAAAGTCATCAATCGACAGGGGCGCGGAATGGACCGAGCCGAGGTAGACGGCTACGACCAAAACGCCGAGTCTTACGTCAGCCCTGTACGCAAAGGAACGCCGGGGCGCCTCCTGTCCTGGCTCTCGCCCGCCGTCTGCTCTGTCTCGCGGACGACGCTTCCGGCCTCAAGGTCCCTGACGCCGGCTGCGGCGAGAGCCACCTGGCCCGTCTCTTCGCGCGGAATGGAGCCGATGTCCTGGGCGTTGACATCGCGCCGTGCCGCTGGGGCAACGCCGCTATGGATACACCGGCTCTCGCACAAACGGCTCTCGTCCGCCACGTCCTTGATACTCCGCGAGATGCTTGATGCCCCATGCCTGGCAGGCCTCCAGCGCCTCCGCGGGCGTCTGCTCGCCCCGCCAGGCCCGCGATCCAAGTGTTCTGTCGTGCTGCCACCACTCCCACCATGTGCCGAAGTAGAACCGGCTGCGGTTGGCTGGGCGATCGGCATAGGCCTTCAGCCAGTGCATCCCATCAGGCGGCGGCGCAACCGAATCGGGGGCGCCGATCGCCGCCTTGTGCACCGGCATGTGTCCGCGCTCGATCCCGACCCGGCCCTGGAACTCCTCGCCGGCCAAGTACACGACCAACGCGGTCGCTTGTTCTTCCAGCCCATCGCGCGTGGCGCTGGTGCTGACCAGGTTGGGTGTTTCCGTTACGAGATGCGCGGGAGCACCGCCTCGCATGGCCACCGGTTCCGGCAGCAGGGTCCAGCGGAAACGCTCCTTGATCTTTCCAAGACCGTAGCCCGTTGAGAACGCCCGCCCACCGGGCCATATCCCAATTCTGCCCGCGGCAAAGGGGTTCGATTGCTCGCCCGACACTGCCGGCGTCTCATCATGCGTCGGCGAGGTGCGATGCACGGTGACTTTGTTGATCAAGTACTCCCAGGCTTCCAGCGCTTCCGGCTGATCGAACATGGTCTTCGTCAGGTCGTCGTCGAACGGCTTCCTCAGTCCATTGGAGTACATCAGCGGCATGTATTGACGGTGATAATCCTGCCGTGCCCAGGTTCCATAGGTACCGGCTTCGGGATCGGTCATCTTGGCATCCAAATCGGACCAACTGTCCCATGTCCACGAGTTCCCGCCGTCCGGTAGGCTCACGCCGGCGACTTCGGCCAGCGTGGCGTTGGCGACAAAGCCGCTAATCTCGATCTGAAACGGCATGCCGAACTGCGGCCCTTGCATCAGCCGTGGAGCCGGAAACGAGTGGTCGAGGTCATTCCACGTATACGTATCTGGGACAAAATAGTAGCCCTCTTTCACCACGTGCATCTGGCGCAGCAAGCTGGATATCTCTACTAATCTGTCTTCAACCAGGAAGGACAAGAATGCCCCTTCTTGCAGCTGGGCTACGTGCGGCGCTGTGCCCGCCACAAAGCGAGTCGGGACGCCATCCTCCGGCTCTACCTTTACCGTGATATCTGGTCGATGATCGGCAAAGCGCCGTAGTCCCCACTTCATCGCTGCGCCGCGCGGTCCGGCTCTGCTGGCCGTCGCGAAGGAAACTTCCACCGAGTCGCGTTGAGCCCGCGGTTCGCTGTCGGCCGGCGTGTCGGCCTTTGCGTTCAAGCCCCCAGTCGGGACCGACGCTTGCCTATCAGTTGGCAGCGTTTCGGTCCCTCTATCTGTCGGCGCCTCGACCTCGTCGACACCGCCAGGCGAGCCACAGGCCACCAGGGCAAACGATCCGCCAACTCCCAGCCCCAGTCGCCCCAACAGATTCACGGCCTGCCGCCGCGACACCCGGCGCCCCAAACCCGTCGCCGGTCCTGCCTCCGCCATCAGTCGCCTGCTCGCCACGTTCCGCAACTCCAACTACGGATACACCGGCTCTCGCACAAACGGCCTGGGCTCCTCATACGTCGACAAAACCTCCTCACCCCATGCCTGGCACGCCGCCAGCGCCTTCGCCGGAGCCTGACTGCCGTCCCATCCGGCATTTGCAATCTGCAGGTGCCGAGTCCACCAGTCCCGCCAGGCGCCAAAAGGAAACAGCCCACGGTTGTCCGGACGATCGGCGTAGACCTTCAGCCACGACATACCGTCCGGCGGCGGAGCCAGCGAATCCGGCGATTCCAGGGCCACCTTATGGACGGGCATGTGGCCACGGTCGATCCCAACGCGCCCCTGGAACTCCTCGCTGGCCAAGAAGACCGCCAGCGCCACCGACGGTTCCACCAGCCCGTCGCGCATGGCGCTGCTCGTAATCAGGTTTGGTTTCGCGTTGACACCGTGACCGGGCGGTTCGCCGCGTCCGGTCACCACCGCGGGCAGCAGCGTCCAGCGGAATCGATCCTTGATGAACGGCACCGTAAACCCCGTCGCATAGACGCGACCCGAGGGCCAGATGCCGATCTTCCCGGCGGCAAACGGCTCCTGGTACTCGCCCGAGATGGCCTTGACCTGGTCCGGCAGCGGCGAAGTTCGATGCACGAATATCTTGTTGATCAGGTATTCCCAGGCTTCCAGCGCTTCCGGCTGATCAAACATGGTCTTGCTCAGGCCCTCATCGAATGGCTTCTTGAGCCCGTTGGAATACATCTGGGGCATGTACTGGTATAGATAGTCCGGGCGAACCCAGGTCCCCCAGGTGCCGGCCTCGGCATCAGTCATCTTCGCGTCCCATTCCGTCCAGTCGTCCCACGACCACGAATTTTCGCTGGCGGGAAGCTCAACGCCGGAGTTCTCCGCCAGCGACACGTTGCCCACGAAACCGCTGATCTCGAATTGAAACGGCATCCCGTACTGAGGGCCGCCGGTCGTCTGCGGCGGCGGGTACGAGTGGTCGAGTCCGTCAAACGTATGTGTGTCCGGCACGACGTAGTAGTCCTTGCTGACTACCTGCATCTGTCGGACTACGTCGGTCACATCTGTATAGGCGCCTTCGCCGCGCAGGCTCAGAAAGTCGTGATGATGGATAAGTGCAACGTGCGGCGCGCTATCTGAAGCGAACCGAAGCGTGGGATTCTCATTCGGATCGAGCTTGACGTATATCTCTGGCCGAACCTCCGCAAGTCGCCGCAACCCCCACTGCATCGCCGCGCCGCGCGGACCGTAGATGCTGTCAGTCGCAAACTCGACAATGACAGGCTCGCGGGCAGCCGACTGCTCACTCGTCGTCGCCGCGACCCCGCTCCTGCCTGTCGTCCTTTCCGTCACCGAGTCCGGCAAGCCGGCAGGCGTCGTTTCTGTCCGTTCGTCGGTCGGCGCCGCGACGGTGCCGACGCCCTCAGTCGAGTCGCAGCCCGCCAGCGCCGCAGCCCCGCCAACACCCAATCCCAATCGCCCCAGCAGGCCTACCGCTTGCCGCCGGGATACCCGCCGCCCCGCACCCGGCGGCCGCCCTGAATCCACCATCAGTCGCCCGCGCGCCACGTTCCGCAACTCCAACTACGGATACACCGGCTCACGAACAAACGGCTTCGGACCCTCGTATCGCGAGAAGTGCTCAACGCCCCACGCCTGACACGCCTCCAACGACTCGGCCGGCGACTGCTCCCCCATCCAGCCGGGTCGACTTAGCTCCCGGTGCTGCGCCCACCAGTCCCTCCAGGTGCTGAAGGGAAAGAGGCTGCGGTTGTCGGGACTATCGGCATACACCTTAAGCCACTTCATGCCCTCGGGAGGGGGCGCAATGGACTCCGGCGCACCAATGGCGGCCCTATGCACCGGCATATGCCCACGCTCAATGCCAACCCGGCTCTGGTAGTCCTCGCCCGCCAGGAAGACCGCCAGGGCCGTGGACTGCTCTTCCAGGCCGTCGGTTTCGGCGCTGACCGTCACCAGGTTCGGCTGCTCCGACCACCCGTGCGCCGGCGGACCGCCGCGACCTGCGACGACTGCGGGAAGCAGTGTCCATTTGAATCGATCTTTGATGATCGGCAAGGTGAATCCCGTTGAGTAACCACGGGCCGATGGCCAGATGCCGATCTTGCCGGCGGCGAATGGCTCGTAGTAGTCGGCGCCCGATATCGCTTCGATTTGGTCGGCCGCTGGCGATGTTCCGTGCACGTAGATCTTGTTGATCAGGTATTCCCAGGCCTCCAGCGCTTCAGGCAGATCGAACATCGTCCTCGTCAGACCGTCGTCGAATGGTTTCTTCAGTCCGTTGGAGTACATCTGGGGCATGTACTGGAACTCGTAGTCTTCGCGGGCCCACGTCCCGTAGGTGCCGGTGTCAGGGTCGGTGAACCTGGCATCCCACTCCGTCCAGTCGTCCCACGTCCACGCGCCTTCGCTGTCGGGTAGCGTCACCCCCACACTTTCAGCCAGTGAAATGTTGGCCACGAACCCACTGATTGCAATCTGAAACGGCATCCCAAACTGAGGACCGGTCATGAGCCCGGGCTGTGGCACCGAGTGGTCGATGCCGTTCAGGGTGTAGCTATCGGGTATGAAGTAATAGTCCTCTTTGTTCACGTCGAACTTGGGCAGCAGATTCGTGATCTCCGTAAACGCGCCGAATTCGTGAAAGAAGAGAAAATCGGACTGGTGAAGCAGTTGCACGTGCGGAGCCGTTCCCTCAATCAGATGCTCCGCGAATGTGTCGATCAGGCTGTCGCTCGGCTCCAAATTTACGAAGATGTCCGGTCGCAAATCGGCAAGACGGTTCAGCCCCCATTGCATTGCGGCGCCGCGAGGTCCCGAAGTGTGGTCCGTGACGAACCGGAGTTCCACGGGCTCCCGCGCCGGGGCTGGCTCGGAAGCTGTGACGGGAACTTCCTTCTCAACGACCTTCTCGACCGGAACTTCAACAATCTTCTCAACTTCAACGGTGACAATCTTCTCAACGACTCGCTCGACTTCCACCGTCACAATCTTCTCCACCGGAACCGTGACGATCTTCTCAACGGGGACGGTAATCGTCTTTTCGACAACCCGCTCAACCTCAACCGTGACAATCTTCTCAACGGGAACGGTGACCGTCTTTTCGATCGTCTGCGTCACGATCTTTTCCACAACCTGGGCCTCGCCGCAGGCAGCCAGTGCGGCCACGCCCACGGTGCCCAAGCCGACCCCGCCGACGAGGCCAATCACCCGACGCCTGGTCACTGGTCGTTTCGCTTGCATGGCCGCCCCATTCCTTACGCGTCGTCTCGAACCGATGTTTAGTCTTGGAGGTTCGCGGTACGGTGAGTTGACCGCGCCTTGACTCGGCATCACCACCTGAACCTGAGCGGTTCCATCCTCAGTGTAGTCGGCATCAGGCCTCCCGCCGGTCAGCGGCTGAGGGTGGGGCGTAGCCGCCTCGCCACCGCGCCGGATATCCTGCCGCCATGGCAGCCCGACGCCGTTCCACCCGCGCCCGAAAGAGCTCATTCGCCATCCGCCGCTGGCGCGAATCCAAAGCCGTCCGACGTGCCCGAGCCGCCGAGATCATCCGCCGTCTCCGCGAGCTTTACCCGGAAGCCGCTGCCGAACTGGACTACCGCAACCCGTTCCAGTTCCTCATCGCGGTCATCCTCTCCGCCCAGACCACCGACGTCACCGTCAACCGCGTCACCCCCGAACTCTTCCGCCGCTACCCCACGCCCCACGCTCTCGCTGCCGCTCCGCAGCTCGAAGTCGAGGAAGTCATCCGCCAGACCGGCTTCTTCCGCAGCAAGGCCCGCGCCATCCGCGAAACCGCCGCCCAACTCATCCACGAGTTCGACGGCCAGGTCCCCCGCTCCATGCCCGAGCTCCTGCGTCTCCGCGGCGTCGCCCGCAAGACCGCCAACGTCGTCCTCGGCGAGGCCTTCGGCATCCCCAGCGGCGTCGTCGTCGACACCCACGTCAAGCGTCTGTCCCAGCGCCTCGGCCTCAGCCGCGCCACCGACCCGGTCAAGATCGAGCGCGACCTCACCGACACGCTCGACCAGGACGACTGGATCTTCGCCGGCATTGCCGTCATCTGGCACGGCCGCCGCGTCTGCGACGCCCGCAAACCGGACTGCGAGGGCTGCGTCCTGAACGACATCTGCCCCTCATCCGCCGCGCCGGTCCGGCCGGCCAAATCACCTTTCCAGGCGGTGCGCGCATGAAGATCACGGGCATCGACGTCGTCATCAAGTTCGTCCGCTGGCGCGAGTGGCTCTTCGTCCGCGTCTCGACCGACGAGGGCCTCTTCGGCTGGGGCGAAGGCTCCACCTCCGACCGCGGCCCCGCCGTCGCCGCCGTCATCCGGCAGTTCACCCCCCGCCTGCTCGGCCGCGACTCCTCGGCCATCGAGCTCATCTGGCGCGACCTCTACACCGGCTGGCGCGGCGGCCCCATCGTCAACAGCGCCATTTCCGCCATCGACGGCGCCCTCTGGGACCTGCAGGGGAAGCGTTATGGCGTCCCCGTCTGGAAGCTCCTGGGCGGACCCGTCCGTCGCAAGGTTCGCGTCTACGCCGGCGGCGTTTCGCGCTGGATGGACTCCGTCGCCGACCACGTCGAAGGAGCAATCCGCGCCCAAAACGAGGGCTATCGAGGCGTCAAGGTCACCCCCTTCGGCTCGCCCGGTCAGCGCACCGACGTGGCCGCCATCCGCTTTGCCGCAGAGCTGGTTGAGGGCATCCGCGAAGCCACCGGCCCCGACTTCGAAATCCACATCGAATGCGCCGAACGCCTCACCCCGCGCCTCGCAATCGAGGCCTCCCAGGCCCTCGCGCCCTCCCGTCCGGTCTGGCTGGAAGAACCCATCCCCGCCGAGAACGTCAAGGCCATGTGCGCGCTGGCTCCGTGCATGGCCACCCCCATCGCTTGCGGCGAAAAGCTCTTCAGCCGCCAGGACTACCGCGAACTGCTCGAAGGCCAGGGCGCCGCCTTTATCCAGCCTGACCTCACCCACGCCGGGGGCATTACCGAAGTCCGCAAGATCGCCGCCGCCGCCGACACCTACTACATCCAGGTCGCACCCCATAACTCCGGCGGCCCGATCTCCGCCGCCATGGCCATGCAGATCGCCGCCGTCACCCCCAACTTCCAGGTGCTCGAGACCGCCTACCCGGAGGCCGAACTCCGCCGCCGCGTCGCCGGCGAGTCCATGGAAGTTCACGACGGCTACATGCACCTCAGCGACAAGCCCGGCCTCGGCATCGACGATCTGAATCTCGACGCCCTGGACGACGAACCCGACGGCCCCGAACCCTCCTACCCCTGGCGCACCTTCATCGAGTAGTTGCGTCGCAAGCCGCACCGACCTCGAAGGCGTACACTCTCCCCAAATCTGCAGGCCGCCCCCGGAGGCCGCCATGTTCGACGCCGTCCACCACATTGCCTACGTCGTGCCCGATCGCGAAGCCGCCCTGGCCCTGTTCCAGGAAAAGCTGGGCATGACCCCCTTCAAGATCTGGGAGTCCGAGGAAGAGGGCAACGCCTACGCCGCGCTCCAAATCGGCGACACCGACAGCTACCTCGAAATCATCTGCCCCACCAACGACGAGGTCAGCAAGTTCGCCGCCCACCTGCACGAGCACGGTCCCAGCGTCCATCACGTCGCCTTCCGCGACGACGCGATGGACGACACCCTGGCAACCCTCAGCGGCGAACACGGCATCGGCGGCACCGCCCCCATCGTCAGTTCCTCCGACTGGCGCATTTCATTCCTCGACACCGACAAAACTCTGGGCGTGGGACTGCAACTGGTTGACGGGAGGCATCTCTAATGGCTGGCATGACAATCACGGCTGACGGCGTCGAGACCGACGTAGGCCCGGTAACCCAGGCGCGACTCACCGAACGCGGCCCCGCCATCTGGCTGGCCGGCGACCCAGAAGACCTCAAGGTCTGGCTGCCCCGCGGCGGCTACGGCATCGTCACCAACACCGTCGTCCTCGACGACATGACCCAGAAGTACGGGCAACTCACCGAAGTCGTCCGCCGCTACCTCGACATCACCGACAAGCAGGTCGTCGTCGAGATTGACGGCCACACCACGGCCGAACTCTTGGATGTTGCCCACGTCTTCACCCGGATGTCCGACCAGATCGTCATCAAGATCCCCTGCGCCACCCAGGGCCTCGAAGCCTTTTCCGCCCTGGCAGCGGAGGGCGTGGAGACCTTCTGCACCACCACCTTCAACCTCACCCAGGCCGCCGTCGTGGCCCAGGCCGGTGCCACCCACATCCTGCCCTTCTGCGAACCGTACAAGGGCGTCGGCGTGGACCCGGTCTGGCACGTGCGTGAGTGCGCCGACATGTTCGCCGGCTGGGAACAGCGGCCCTACATCACCGCCGCCCTCGTGCGCTCGGTCGACGTCGCCAACGCCGCCCTCCAGGCCGGCGCCGACGGCATCATCGTATTCTGGGAAGTCTTCCGCGACATGCTCCACAACCCCCTCACCGACGAGTGGAACGCCACCTTCCTCACCGCCTGGGAAAAAATGCACCAGGCCGGCCTCCTCGAAGGCGTCCCCGTCGCCGAGGCGTCCCACTAGCGCATGGTCCGGTAGTGGGCTAGCTCGATCTGGCCGAAGCACGGTCAACGTCGAGTCGGGGTATGACGTGTGATTGATATTGGCCCGCAATACAAGCGCGACGACGAATTCACGCGGCGGATGCGATGGCATCAAAGCTGGTATCGCGCGTGCGTTCTGCGGGTACCGCACGGCACCGGTCCATCGTCTTCGTCGCGAACGCCCTACGGCAACATGCTGCAAGAGGATGCGGCGTCGCGTGGGCTCAACTTTTTAACGCCCGACATGTTTGAACTAGCCAGGCAAAGAGTCGCGACCGGTGCTGGGGTGGTCGAAGAGTTCCGGCTGATGCGAAACATGCTGTCCAGCCAGCCCATGTGCTTCAACCTCTTCGGAGAGCTGGCGCTCAACCACGACAAAGCGACCGATATGGTTCGCGCACTTTGGGACACGCACGCGAAGCGCGTGTCCGACGTGCAATTTGAATGGTCTCCCCAGCCTGCCAGCGAATACTTGGACGACCGAACGGCATTTGACGCGTTCATCGAATATGAGGCTGACGCTGGCAAGGCTGGATTCATCGGCATCGAGGTCAAGCTGACCGAGCCATTCTCCCAGCGCCGCTACGACAAACCGACGTATCGGCGGTGGATGACACCCGAGAGTCCGTGGCGTCCGGACTCACGCGAAGCAGTCGCCGACATCCGGCACAACCAGCTATGGCGTGACCACCTGCTTGCGTGGTCGACGCTCCAGCACGCGTCGAGCAAATACCAATCCGGCCACTTGTCGGTCGTCTTTCATCCTGAGGACCACCGGTGTCGCAGCGTGATTGACGGATACCGAAGGTTGTTGCGTAGCCACGCTACGTTTTCTGCGTTTGATCTGGCACAGGTCGTATCTGCATGGCGACCGTTCGCTGGTGAGTGGCTACAAGCGTTCGCCGACCGGTATCTCGAGCTCAATACGAGCGACCAGCGGCGCCCGCATTGATAACGCACAGAGCGACGGGCCGTGAATGTCGACGTAGAGAGCCTTGACTGAGCACGAGGCGCAGGAGACGGCAGGCAAGTTGCCAGAGTCCAGCGCGCCATCCGCGCGCTCAGCCGGCCCACCCGTCACCGCCCCCGACGGCATCGTCGTCTACCCCATCGACCTCACGCCTTGCGCCCATCTCGCTCTAGCGGAAGGCGACATCCAGCCCGGCCACACCTACGGCATCCACGCCCACCGGACCCTTGAGCAGGTCACCTACGTCCTTTCCGGCCGCATCCGAGCCAGCACCCACGACCCGAATACCGGCCTAACCCACGAAATCCACGCCGCCCCCGGCGAGTCCGTCATAACCCTCCCCGGCCACTCCCTCCAGTTCGCCGCGGCCAGCGACACGCCCGCCCGCGTCCTCTTTATCACCAGCCCGCCCTATCCCGCCGACCACAGCGACACCGTGACCCTCGACACCCACCGGCCGCTCAACCAAGCCGACCGCTAGAGAGCGCCCAGCTACGAGAGACTGACCGTCTGCGGCTTCGCCTGCGTCGGTGGCCCGTACGTCACGTGCAGCCGCCCTTTCAGAGGCTCAGTCACGATCGCCGCGTTCGTCAGAATGCCGTCCACCTCCGTCGTTTCCCGGCAAATCGACTTCGGGTGGTCTCGCTGGTCGGAAAGGATGGCGAACCCGGCCGCCACGTCGAACCCGCCGCGTCGTTCCGCCAGCGCCTCGTTCACCCGCCGGTGGCGCGCCCCGGCGCTCGGACACCGCGTCGGGTAGCAATCCATCGCCCGGTCCGCCGGCTCCGGCGAAGCAATCATGTTCGCATGCCCGATCGAGTGGCGCCCGCCGTTCAGCCAGACCTGGCGCCCCGGCAGCCGTTCCAGCACCCCCACATTCCCGTCGGCATCGCTGTACCCGAACGCGCCGCTGTTGTCGTCCGATAAAGCCCCGGCCAGTTCGCGCATCGCGGCTACGCTGTCGCATTCCAGCAGCATCCGTTTGAGCAACGGGCCGTCGCCTCCGCCGGGTCTGTCGATATAGAGCGACATCCCCCACAGCGACACGCCGGTAGAGCTGATGCCAATCTGCGCCAGGTGCCCGGCGTAGCTGAAACTCAGAATCGCCGGCCGCCCGTCAGGCCGCACCTTCAACACGATCGACCGCTCGTTCGCCCCCGGCCCCGTGTCCTTCGTCTGCCCCGCATACACGGTCCCGTCGCCCGTAAACTCCGGCCCCACCGCAAACGCCGTGCATGCCTCCGGCGCCGCCATCCCCCACTGCAACCACAGCGCCGCCCGGAGATCGATTCCCGCTCCATCCGCAATCCCTCGCACCTCATCCAGCAACTCCGGCGCCCAGTCCTTCACAAACGCTTCCACGCCCCCCACGTGCCGAAACGCCATATCTCGATCCATCCCGCCAAGTCGAGCCTCCACCTCCGCCCGAACCATCCCCGCCACCGCCGCCCCATGCACCCGCCCCACCTCATACG
>JAPOXI010000065.1 GCA_026707185.1 Chloroflexota bacterium | reverse complement strand
AAGGCGTACGTGGGACAGTCGCGTGTGAATGGCCTGCCGGTCGACATCGTGGTTCGCAGCACCGAGGGCGGCGATCCTAAGGTCCAGTTGGACGCCGCCTACGACCTCTTTTGCGCCATCGCCGCCGAGGCCGGGAAAACCGTGACGCTGGAACCAACGGCGCCGCTGCGCGACTGACTGGGACTTCGCCCGTGCGTTCCCGCTGGTCGTCGGAGGCCGCCGCCGGTCTGGACCCGCTGGCGCTGCGCGTGTATACCTCACGCTTGCTGGGCGCCGAGCCTTCGCTGGTTCTCTTTGGCGGCGGCAATACGTCGGTCAAGCACACGGCGCCGGATCCTCGCGGCGGGTCACGGCGCACGCTCACGATTAAGGGCAGTGGCACCGACCTGGCGACGATTCAGGCCGGTGGCTTTGCCTCGCTGGCTCTGGACGACCTCGTCCCGCTGCGCCGGCGAGCGACGATGGACGACGACGCCATGGTGGAGTTGGTCACCCTGGCGCTCCTTGACTCGCGCGCGCCGCGTCCTTCCATTGAAACGCTGCTGCACGCGTTCATCCCCCTCGACTGGGTCGATCACAGCCACGCCGACGCGATTCTGACGCTGACCAACCAGCCGAACGGCGTCGCGCGCATCCGTGAGGTCTTTGGCGACTCGGTTGGCGTCGTCCCGTACATCAAGCCAGGCTTCGACCTTTCGCGGGTGGCCGCCGATGTGTACGACAGCGATCCCTCGGTTGACGGCCTTGTGCTGGACAAGCACGGCCTGGTGACGTTTGGCGAGACCGCCCAGGCGTCATACGAGCGGCATATCCAGCTGGTATCGCGTGCGGAAGCGCGTATATCCCAAACGTGGGTCGGACCTCGTCGGCCAGTGGGTGGGACGGACCGCGACGCGTCGCGTCTGGCGGTGAAGCTGCGTGGCGCCTTGAGCCGTCGGCGGCACATGATCGTCCGCTGCGACACGACTCCGCGCGTCCGCGCATTTGTGGACCGGCGGGATCTGCATCAGATTTCGCGGCAGGGCCCTGCGACGCCGGACCACGTGCTGCGAACCAAGCGGCTGCCGCTGGTGCTGCCGTCCGCCGATCCTGACGATGCGCCACAAGCCGTCGCCCGCTATGAGGCTGCGTACGACGAATACGTGCACATGCACGCAGACGCGTCTGACGCATTTCAACACGATTCCGGACCGCGTGTGGTACTGGCGCCGGAGGTCGGGATGTTCACCACTGGCCGTACCGCTTCGGAAGCGGACGCGGTGGCTCGCATTTACCGCCACACCATGGACGTGATTGAGGGCGCGGAGTCCATGGGCGCCTATGCCGCGCTGCCGGCACGCGACCTCTTTGACATTGAGTACTGGCCCCTTGAGCTCTACAAGCTCAGGCTTGCGCCGCCGGATCGGGAATTGGCCGGCCGCGTAGCCCTGGTTACCGGAGCTGCCAGCGGAATCGGCCGTGCCACGGCGCGACGCCTGGCAGCGGCTGGCGCCCACATCTTTGTCACCGACATCGACATGGCCGGGGCTGATTCAGTGGCGACACAGATTCGCGGCGACGGTGACGCCGCCGAGCCAATAAAGCTCGACGTGACGAAGGGCACGGCCGTCAAATCGGCCATTCAGAGGGTGTTGCTTGCGGTTGGAGGCGTCGACATCGTGGTTTCGAACGCCGGCATTGCGGATGCGGGCTCCATTGATGCCCTCGGACTCGAGGCGTGGCAGCAGAGCCTTGACGTGAACGCTACCGGCCACTTTCTCGTCACACAGGCGGCCGTCCGCGCGATGCGCGCGCAGGGCATTGGCGGCAGCCTGATCCTGGTGTGCACAAAGAATGCTCTTGATCCGGGCCGCGACTTTGGCGCCTACAGCGCGGCCAAGGCGGCGCAGCTCCAGCTTGGGCGTGTGCTTGCCATTGAAAACGGGGAGCACGGGATACGCGTCAACATGGTCAATCCGGACGCGGTGTTCGCAGACTCACGACTGTGGAGCGACGATCTCCGAGCGGGCCGGGCCGCGGCCCACGGCGTGACTGTGGATGAACTTGAGGACTTTTATCGCCGCCGCAATCTGCTGCAGACGCGAATCGACGCCGCCGACGTGGCCGAAGCCGTGCTGTTTCTGGCCAGCGACCGCGCAGCCAAGACCACCGGCGCCGTGCTGCCGGTGGACGGCGGCGTCCGTGGGGCGTTCCCGCGCTAGATCTCGCCGCTTGGGGTGGGCCTAGGGTACGGCGGCGCCCGAAACGAGGAGTTCGCCGTCAGTCACAACGAGTGTTTCAATTGCAATCGGCAGCCTCGGCAACCCGGCGTCTATTGTGCGTTCGGCCAGGGCCAGTGCGAGCGAGCGTACGAATCCTGGAGCGAACATCTCGCCCACCTGGAATCGAGTGATTTCGGCCGTGCGCTGGCTGTTCTCGGTTGAAACGGCGATGTCGATGCGAAATGGCAGGCTCAGGCCAGCCGAGTGCAGGATGCCCGTCAGCGCGAGCGTTCGCGGGCGGAATGTGAGCTGCAGGTCGGTTAACGAACCGAAGCCATGTTCCTGCCTGGCCCAGTCCCGGAGAAGCGCCGTCAACTCGTCGTGGGTGAAGGAAACCTGGGCCGGGATAGCACGGCCCGCCTGGCGCGCCTGCTCTGATGTCTGACCAAAGGCGTTGAGCTTGGCCTGGGCGCGCGCGCGCACCAGAGGATCCGGATCGAGCCGCGCCAGATCCGAAATGTCAACGGAGCCGCGTGTGGCGAAGACTCCGAGCACCGTCAGGACGCCGGCCATGGCCAATAGCATCCAGATTCCCAGTACCAATGCCCGACGCACGCAGACTCACTCCATTTCGGCGCCGCGCCTTTGGCTAGGGGAACCGGGCCACGGCTGCACAAGTCAGATCGCTGGATGCCGCCGGATCGTGATGCACGGCGAGCCAAATTGCCGGCATGCGTATGCTAGCGTCCGGTCGCTTGCGAGCCGAAGCGTCGGGAGCTTGTGAACACTGCTGGGACCTGCGGCCCCATCCGCAAAGCCGTCGTGCCGGTTGCCGGGATCGGGACACGCCTGTTTCCCGCGACCAAGTCGCAGCCCAAGGAAATGCTGCCGGTTGGTCGTAAGCCCGTTGTCCAATATGTGATCGAAGAGCTTCGGGCAGCCGGAATTGAGCAGATCCTGTTGATTACCGGCCGCAAGAAGGCGGCAATCGAGGATCACTTCGACGCCGATCCCGAGCTTAGCCAGGTTCTCCGGCAGGCGGGCAGCGTTGATCTGGCCGATTTACCACTTGCCGACGGCATCCGAGGCGTGTTCTACACCCGACAGGGGACGCCCAGCGGTGTTGCCGACGCCGTGGGGCTGGCAAGGGACTTTGCAGGTCGTGAGCCGATCGTCGTGGCCTTCGGCGACACGATTATTCGCGGCGGCAATTTGGTGGCGCGACTCATGTCCGCGCACCGCGAAAGTTCCGCAAGCGGCGCCGTCGCCGTTGAGCAGATTGCGCCGGAAGACGCATTTCGCTATGGGATCGTTGATGTGCGCACGGTCGACGGCGCGCTTGTCGCCGCGAACCTGGTGGAGAAGCCCGCGGCCGGCAGTGCCCCCAGCGATCTGGCCATTGTTCCGCGCTATGTTTTTGGTCCGGCGATCTTCGACGCGATCGACGCAACCAGGCCCGGGTTGGGTGGCGAGCGCTGGCTGACAGACTCCATCGCGATTCTGGCGCGCGAATCTCCCCCCGTGCGCGTGGTGCCTCTGGATGCGACTGAACGCCGCTACGATATCGGCAACTTCGAGTCGTATTACCGGGCGTTTATCGACTTCGCGCTTGCGGACCCGCAGTACGGGGCGAGCGTTCGCCAGTACGTCAGCGAGCTTGGCCAGCGGCTGTGACCGCGGCTTCCGGGGTGGTCGCGTCGGCGCCCGGCCGGGCCGGGTTGCTCGGCAACCCCAGCGACATGTACGGCGGAACCGTGATAGCTGTAGCCGTTCCGCGGCGGGCTTTCGTTGCCATCAGCAGGGCTCCACGGTTGCGGCTGATGTCGCTGGACGCCGGTATCGACCTGACCGTGGCGTGCGACGCCGATTTGCGCCTCGTGCCTCCGCCGGCCGCAGGTGAGGCGGCGCGCATGACCCCAGCAGACCTCGCCACGGCCCGACGTTCGACCTATCTGAACGTACTCAAGGCCGTCGTTGCGGCGCAGGACTTGCACGGCGAGCCGATTGAGCTTCGCTGCTGGAGCGACGTTCCGCCGAGCGCCGGCCTGTCCAGCAGCAGCGCGCTTCTCGTGGCCGCGCTGCACGCCACGAACGTATGGCTCAAGCGTGCGACCCCGCCGCATCAGTTCGCCGAAACGGCGCGCGAGATTGAGTTCACCCGCATGGGCGTTACTTGCGGATTTCAGGACTTCTATGCCACCACGTTCGGCGGTCTGGTCTGCATGGACTTTCGGGACAAGGAGCATTGGCGGGGACCGAGTGTCGATCCCCTGGCCACCGTCGAGCCGCTGCTGGACCCCGATGCTTCGCTCCCATTCGTCCTGGCGCACACGGGTCGGCAGCGAGATTCCGGGGAGACCCACCGCCCGCTGCGCGCCCGCTGGGTCGAAGGCGACCTTGATGTTCGAGCCGCCATGTATGAACTGGGATCCATCGCTCGCCAGACGAAACGTGATGTGCTTTCCCGGAATTGGCCGGCGGTTGGCACGGCGATGAACGCTGCGCATCGTCACATCGCTGGCGTTGGCGGGTCTGGACCGGTCGTTGACGCCCTGATCGAGCAGGCGCTCCGGCTGGGCGCTCGCGGCGCCAAGCTGGCCGGGGCAGGTCTGGGTGGCACGATCATCGTGATGCATGACGATCCGCCCTGGTTCGCGCGCAGAATCGTTGATCATGGGGCCGCATCCGCCTTCGCCTTCCAGCACGCGGCGCCCGGGGTACGCGTCGAGCCAGCGGACCTTGCCACGGGGCCCGATCGAGCAACGGCTTCGGCGGTCACGTGAGCACGGTCACGGTTATCGGGCTGGATCTGGGCACTACGGGCGCTCGTGCCGTATTGACCGACGTGTGCGGAGCCACCAAGGCGGTCTACGAAGCTCCGTACGATCTGCACACGCCGCGACCGGGATGGGCCGAACAGTCGCCGCAGGTCTGGGAAGCGGCAACTTACGAGGCAGTGGCCGCGGTGGCGTCGGCGGCCGAGCGGCCGGATGACGTTCGCGCGATCGGACTGACGGGACAGATGCACGGACTCACGCTGCTGGACGACGAGCAGCGGCCGCTGCGCGACGCGATTTTGTGGTGCGATCTTCGGACCGGTCCGCAGCGACGCGCGCTTGAGGACTACGTCGGGGTGCCCACCCTCATCCGTCACACCGGAAATCTTCCGCTGGAGGGTTTCCAGGCCCCGAAGCTCGCGTGGGTTCGTGCGCACGAGCCGCGTCTGCTTGAACGCACGGCGCACGTCTTGCTGCCCAAGGACTACATCCGGCTGCGCCTGTCCGGTGAGTGCTGGACGGATGTGTCCGACGCGAGCGGGACCGGCTACTTCGATTCGGCGACGCGCCGTTGGTCAGAGGCGATGCTGAAAATCCTGGAGATCGATCGGACCTGGCTACCGGAAGTCCGAGAATCTCCGCACACGGCGGGCCGGCTGACACCTGCCGCGGCCGAACGGCTGGGTCTGCGCGCCGGGATTCCAATTGCGGCAGGCGCCGGCGATCAGCCAGCCGGCGCCGTGGCGGCCGGGGTCGTGATTGAAGGGGACGCCGCGATTACTATCGGCTCGTCAGGCGTGGTGTTTGCGGCGTCCTCCGCCTATGGCGCGGCGCCCGACGGTCGCGTGCAGGTGGGCGCGCATGCGCTGCCGCAGCGCTGGTATCTCATGGGAGTGACCCAGGCCGCCGGACTCTCGCTGCGCTGGCTACGCGACACACTGCTGCCGGATGCCACATTCGCCGAGTTGGTTGGCGAGGCTGAGCAATCAACGCCAGGCAGTCGGGGCCTGCTCTGGCTGCCGTACTTGCAGGGTGAGCGAACGCCGCACCTGGACGTTGACGCGCGCGGCGCCCTGGTGGGGCTAACGACGGCACACGGCAGAGCCGATGTGGTTCGCGCCGTCCTGGAAGGCGTGGCGTTCAGTCTGCGCGATGCGGCTCTGGCCATTGAGAGGGTCGGTGCGTCGATGAATCGCTTCAAGCTCGCTGGGGGCGGCGCCCGAGGCCCACTGTGGCGTCAAATCGTCGCTGATGTGTTCGAGGCGCCGATGCGAGTAGAGGCGGAGGGTCGCGGTCCGGCGTTCGGCGCGGCACTGTTGGGCGCTGTGGCGGCCGGGCTCTTTGCGTCCGTGGAGGAGGCCGTTCAGGAAACCGCCATGCCATTTGCGTCGGTGACGCCGAACGCTGCCGGATCCGCCGCGCTGGCGGCGGCCTACGCGCGCTACCGAGATCTCTATCCCGCACTAGCGGAAGCAAATCAAGCCGCAGCGGCGGCGCAGGCAGCAGGATCCAGTGCGACGTAACCAATTGGGCCTTGCCTCGTTGCTATAGTCGAGCCGTAGCCCGAACCCGGCTGGCCGGGCCCGAGTGACATCCCCATGCCTGTTGATCGAACGTTTCCCGATGCCGTCCTAGACGCGATCGCCCGTCGTCCGCTGCTCTTCGACGGCGCGATGGGAACCACGCTTAACGACTTTCCGGACCGCGACTGGGAGGCGCCCGAGGAAGTCACCCTGCGCTTTCCCGACCGGATGACCGGCGTCTACCGTTCGTATGTGGAGTCGGGCGCCGATGTTGTGACGACCAACACCTTCGGCGGCAACCTCATTCGACTGCAGCGGGCGGGTCTGACGAGCAAGTCCGAGGCCATCAATCGTGGGGCGGCCGAACAAGCCCGAGCCGCGGCAGGCGATGACGCCTGGGTGGCCGGCGATATCGGACAGAGCGGCGACTTCCTTGAGCCGCTTGGTGAAATCACCGAAGCGCAGATGCACGAGGCCTTTCGGGTTCAGGCGGAGCAACTGGCCGCGGGCGGGGTGGACTTTTTTCTCTGCGAGACGTTTAGCGACATTCGCGAAGTCCAGATTGCGATCCAGGCGGCCGGTTCCACGGGTTTGCCCGTCTTCGCCACCATGACGTACGACATCAACCTGCACACCATGATGGGTGTGGCGCCTGCGGACGGCATGCGCGCGTGCGAAGAGGCCGGCGCCGCTGTTGTCGGCTGCAACTGCGGGAACGGACCCGAAGAAATGACGCAGGTTTTGGACCAGATGCTCGCTGCCGGCCCGAGCCGACCGCTCATGGCCCAGTCCAACGCGGGCGTACCCGAGTTGATCGATGGACGCGTCTGTTACTTGTATCCGTCGGAAAAGATGGTGGAGTTCGCCGGGCAGTGGATCGAAGCGGGCGTTTCGGTCGTGGGCTCGTGCTGCGGGAGTACGAATCAGACGACGAGTTTGCTACGTGAGATGATTGATCGACTGCCGGTGCGAGTTCCGGCCTGATCCGGCGGTCTGGCCGAGGAGGCTCGTACGGCCTCAGAAGCGGCGGCCGTCGAATGCTCGGCTACTATGCACGGTGGACGATGCCGCCGATACCGTTACCGCAGTGAGACGCCGTGGCTGACGTTTTTCGACACACCTGGTGGGCGTTCGCGCAGGTCTACTACGACCTCCGAGCGCTGGCGTTGGTTGGCAACCTAATCTGGTTTCTCACCATCTTGCCCCTGGTTCCGATTGTCGGGATTCCCGGCGCCTTTGCCTTGCAGCAAGCGGTATTGCAGGCGGATGCCGCGGTCACCGGCGTTCAGTTCTTCGTGTTCATTGTCGGCGGGACCGCCGTGGCGGGCGCATTGGCCGGGCCGGGCACAGCAGCGCTGTTCCATGTGGCGCACCGCCATGTCGAGTACGAGAACATTGAGATGCGTGACTTCTGGCAGGGCTTTCGATCCAATTTTCGACGCGCCTGGCTTCTTTTCTTCGTCGACATGTGCCTGCTCTATGGCCTGGTGGTGGGGTTCATCTTCTACACCGGGACCGGCGAGTTGCTGATCCAGGCACTGGGGTTCCTCTCGCTCTACTTCGTGGTGCTGTGGACCGCGGCCCAGGCCTATCTGTTCCCGATGTTCATCCGATACGACATGTCCATCTATCACCTGTTCCGCAATGCGACGGTGATGGCCCTAAGCTCGCCGGGCTCGTCGATCGCTTATTTCATCGTCGTGATCGGATGCATTGTGCTGAGTATGCTGCTGGTGTTCCCGGCGGTGTTTTTGCTGGCGAGCACCCTGGCACTCGTGGCAATTCGAATGACGCAAGACCGGCTTCACGCATTCGGCGTGGAGCCCGAGGGGCGACGCTGGTGACGGCGCGCCCACCAATGTTGACAGCAGGCTCGGAGGGCTTCGATGGCTGACGTTCAGATTCGTGACGCTCGGGTGATCTTCAAGGAAGACTCGGACCCGGCGGCCGTGATTTTCGGCCAGACCGGCACGCCCGATGACGAAAAGTCCGACCTTGTGGGACAGGCCAACTACCACGACGGCTACATCCACGCCATTGATGGGGTGAGCCTCGACATCCACGACGGCGAGTCAATCGCGATTCTCGGGCCGTCCGGATGCGGAAAGTCCACGATGCTGCGAGTGGTCGCAGGCCTCATTCGCCTGGACGAGCCCAACAGCGGGACGATCCGGTACGGCGAGGAGGAGTGGACCATGCTCGGCGCCAAGGAACGGCGCGTGGGCATCGTGTTCCAGAACTACGCCCTCTATCCGCACATGCACAGCAAGAAGAACCTGGGCTTCTTCTTCAAGATGCACAAGCGCGAGGAGGAGGTTGACGAGCGCGTGGAAATCGTCTCCCAGATCATGGGCGTCGGCTTCGATCAGCTGCTTGACCGTCGACCGAAAGCGCTCTCCGGCGGACAGCAACAGCGCGTGGCCATCGCTCGCTGCATTGTGCGGGACCCGACGGTCTTCCTGTTTGACGAGCCGCTCTCGAATCTGGACGCCAAGCTGCGCAGCCGCACACGGGTCGAGATCAAGCGACTGCTGCGGCGGTTCAATATCACCACCGTGTACGTCACGCACGACCAAACTGAAGCGCAGGCCATGGGTGACCGAATTGCCGTCATGCAGGCAGGCAAGATTCAACAGCTCGGCACGTACCGCGAGATCTACGACAACCCGTCCAACATGTTCGTGGCCGGATTCGTGGGCTTGCCGCCGATGAATCTGATGCCGGCCAAGGCCGAACGCGGCGGTGTACGTGTGGACGGCCACTTCGTCGACCTGCGGAACGACGCTCTGGGCAGTCGCGAAGGCGCTCCGGTAAACCTGGGCATCAGGCCTGAGGCGATCGAGTTAACGCACCACCAGGTGGACGGCTCGGTGCCGGTTGACGTGTACTGGGTGGAAAGCCATTTCTCCGAGCAGCGCAAGGAGGTCACCTTTGACCTTGCCGGATCGCGGGTCATCGCAAAACGTCCGCTCGAGGAGGAATGGGACCGCAACACGACGGTTTATGCCAAGGTCCCGGTGGACGAGGCGTACGTCTTTGACGCTGATGAGGATCGGCTAATCTAGCCATCGTCGACGTCAGGCCCGGAAGAGGGCTTGTCGGCTCAAAGCAGCCTCGCCGGGGCGATTTGTAGCTTCAAAGTCAATCTTTCCACGATGGTCGCTGTGTCGCAGTGCGGAGTGCTAAACTACGCTTAGCCGCATTGTCTGCCATGGTCGGGCGAGGGCCCGTCCCTTTTCCCGGGGGAGGGAAGCGGTCTAAACGTCCTGAGGAGGCTATCCCGTGCGCAGTGACTTCATGTTGGCGCTGCAGCAGCTTGCCGACGAGAAGGGCATTCAGATTGAGGCGGTCGTTAACGCCCTGCGCACAGCCATAACCTCAGCCTTTGAGGACTACAACAGCGACTACGACGACATTGACATCGAAATCGACCCGGAGACGGGAGACTCGACCGTCTATGCCAACAAGACCGTCGTCGAAGTGGTTACGGACGAGATTCACCAGATTTCGCTCGACGCGGCCCGCAGCTACGACGAAACCATGGAGGTCGGCGAGGTTTTTCAGATCGACATCACGCCGCCGAACTTCGGGCGCATTGCCACACAGAAGGCCCGCCAGGCTATGCAGCAGGCCCTGCGGGATGCGGAGCGGCTCGAGATTTACACCCACTTCATCGAGCACCAGGGCCAGCTGCTCGTCGGTCGGGTCACCCGCGTCGAGAATCGTGGTGTCTTCGTTGATCTCGGTCGCGGCGAGGCGATCATGCTGGCCGTTGACCAGGTGCCGGGCGAGTTTTATCGCTCGGGGCAGCGAATGCGCGTGCTGCTTCTTGAAGTGGCTGAGGGAGGGCGAGGCGCACAGCTACGCATCTCACGCTCGCACGCTGACTTCGTTCGCCGGCTTTTTGAACGTGAGGTTCCGGAGATCCAGAATGGTCTGGTTGAAATTGCGGCAATTGCCCGCGATGCCGGCGTTCGAACGAAGTTGGCGGTTCGCTCGCGCCAGGAGGGGCTTGACCCTGTCGGTTCGGCGGTGGGCATGCGCGGTACGCGCATCCAGAACGTGCTGCGTGAACTGGGGCAGGAGAAGGTGGAGATCATCCTGCACGACGAGGAGCCGCGCGTGTACGTCGCGAATGCACTCAGTCCCGCTCGTGTGCGCAACGTCCACGTCGATCTGAAGCAGCGCGTAGCCGATGTGTTTGTTCCCACGGATATGGTGTCGCTGGCCATCGGCCGTGAGGGTCAGAATGCTCGTTTGGCGGCCAGATTGACCGGACTCAAAATCACCATTCGGGATGCGTCAGAGCCGGCGGAGGCGCTTGGCGTGGCGGAGCCAGAGAGCTCCGCGGACGAAGAGTCAAGTCATACGATCGTGGAAGCCGCCAGCGACACCCCCGGATCTTCGACCGACACAGCCTCGGCGCAAGTCGCGGAACGCGTCAGCGGCGACTCCATCGGGTCCGGGAGTTGAGCATCGCGCGACCTGAACCTGCTCGCACGTGTATCGTCACGCGTGTGAAGCGCCCCAAGCGCGAACTCATCCGAATCGTGCGTATGGGCGATGGCAGCGTGCGTTGCGACCCGTCGGGCCGGCTGAATGGGCGGGGTGCTTACCTGTCTCTTCAGCCCGGATGTGTACAGACGGCGCTCGCGCGCGGCATCCTAAGCAAGCAATTGGGAGTGTCAATTGATCGCGATCAGGCTGAGATCTTGACTGAACAGGTTGAGCACGAGCGACGTGTCCGGGTGACCGGGAGCGCTGACTAGCATGGCGCGCCGCCGACGTACACGCCGACGCCCGCCGCCACGACCGCGCGCCCGCCGCCGACCGCAGCAGCGGCCCGGCCCGGCCGCCGAGGAACAGCCCCCCGAGCCGCAGGAAGCGCCGGCCATTGAGCTTCGCGAGGTCGCCATGCCGGCTTCGGCCGCGATTGCCGAAATCGCGGAGCGTGCCGACGTTCCGCCGACCGACATCATCATGGAGCTGCTCAATCGAGGCGTACTGACAACCATCAACGCGGCCATCGATCGCGATACCGCACGTGCGGTTATGCGCAACCTCGGTATTGCGATCGTCGACGAGCCCGATGTTGCGGAGGCAGCTCCGGTGGCTGCCAGGGAGCCGACGAAGCGAGATTCAGCGGCTCCGGCGGACGGTGACCCGCGTCCGCCCGTTGTGACCGTGATGGGCCATGTCGACCACGGGAAGACCACGCTGCTCGATGCCATCCGCAACACCAATGTCGTCGATAGCGAGTTTGGCGGGATCACGCAGCACATCGGGGCTTACCAGGTTCCCGTGAACGGGAGCGCCGTCACCTTCATCGACACTCCGGGGCACGAAGCCTTCACCGCCATGCGTGCCCGCGGAGCGGGCGTAACGGACATCGTCGTCATTGTGGTTGCCGCCGATGACGGAATCATGCCTCAGACCGTGGAAGCCATCGGTCACGCCAAGGCAGCCAGCGTCCCGATCATCATCGCCGTCAACAAGATCGATCTGGAATCGGCGAATCCCAGTCGCGTGCTCCAGCAACTCACCGAGCACGAAATCGTGGTCGAGGACTTTGGCGGGGATGTCGTGGCGGTTCCGCTGTCGGCCCTCGAGGGCCGGGGAATCGACGATCTCCTCGAATACATCAATCTCACGGCGGAGCTCGAGGAGCTGCGCGCCCCGGTTGCCGGACCTGCCGAGGGCACGATCATCGAGACTCGACTCGACCATAGCCAAGGGCCCGTTGCAACCGTGCTGGTGCAGCGCGGCACACTGAAGGTTGGCGACACCGTCACGACCGGTGAGATCAACGGCCGCGTGCGGGCACTGTTTGACGAGAGCGGGGATCGCCTTCGATCGGCCCGGCCGTCGACGCCTGTGCAGGTCATGGGGTTGGACGCGATGCCAGAGGTCGGCGACCCGATCAACGTCATTCCGCGCCAGCGCAAGCGACGCCGCCAAAGTCGTAGTCCGGCGCGTGGCAGCGGCGATCAGGCAATGCGCTTGAGCCTCGAGTCGCTCGCCGCGCAGATGACCGCGGGACGTCTGCAGCAAATCAACCTAGTCGTGAAGGCGGATACGGCCGGATCTGTTGACGCGGTTGTCAAGTCGATTGACCAGCTCGGCGACGACCGGGCTCGCGCCATGGTGGTCTACGAGGGTGTGGGTTCGGTCACGGAGTCCGATGTCAATCTCGCGTCTGCCGCCAAGGGCCTGGTTCTCGCTTTCAATGCGCGCGTTGACGCGACAGCCGCGGCGGAGGCCGAACGACAGAATGTTGACGTTCGCACCTACCGCACGATTTATGAGCTGATCGACGACGTCGACGCGGCACTCAAGGGCTCGATCAAGCCTGAACAGGTTGAAGTGGTCGATGGCCGGCTTGAGATTCGCGGCGAATTCCGAACCGAGCGGGTGCGCCAGATCGTGGGTGGCATGGTGCTTTCCGGTCGCGTGTATACGGGCGCCCGAGTCCGAATCCTGCGCGACAACGAGGAGATCGGAACTGGCCACATTCTCACCGTGCGTCGCTTCTCGGATGTGGTGGACGAGGTTCGTCAGGGCTTCGACTGCGGATTGGCTATCGAGACGACCACCAAGATTCAACTTGCCGACATCATCGAGGCCAGCCACACCGAAGAACGGCTCCCGTAGCTCCGGAGGCCGCAACATCTCTACGCGCCGTGCGCAGCGGATCGAAGCCCAGATTGCGCGTGAGGTCAGCGACCTCATCGAGCGCCGGCTTGAGGACCCGGCGATCGGGTTTGTCACCGTGCAGCGCGTGTCGGTTTCACCGGACCGGGGCCAGGCTATCGTGTTTGTGACGCCGCTGGGCGACGCATCCGACACCGAGGAATCGCTGGCTGCCCTGCAGCGTGCCGCAAGTTTCGTTCGTCGTGAGCTCGCGACTCGCATCCGGGTGTATCGCATCCCACGTATCAGATTCCAACTCGACCCGGACATGATGACCGCTGAGGCTCTTTCGCAGCTCCGCGCTCACAGCCAGGCACCCGACCCCGGGCCGCAGGCCCTTGCGAGTACGCCTGATGATGACCCGTGATGGACAGATGCCGCCCGATGGCGGGTTCTTGAATGTCTACAAGCCAATCGGCGTTGGTTCTACTCAGGTTGTCGGGCGCGTTCGCCGCACCGTTGGCGTGCGACGCGTAGGACACTGCGGCACGCTGGATCCATTGGCCTGGGGAGTCCTGCCGTTGGCCGTGGGGCGCTCGACCCGGCTGAGCAGCTACGTTCTGGAAATGCCAAAGACTTATGAGGCCGCCGTGCTCTTTGGAATAGAGACGCCCTCGTGCGACCTGGAGACGCATCCGACCGGCGAACCCCGCCCATCGCCGGAGCCGAAGGCCGTCGAACAGGCACTTCCTGGATTTACGGGCGAGATTGAACAGCGTCCGCCGACGTACTCGGCCCTACGTGTCGGCGGCGTGCGCGCCTATCGCTCGGCTCGTGCTGGTCGACGGCTAGATCTGCCACCACGTCGAGTCCACGTTCGAAGGCTGCGCCTCGTGTCGGCCGGCCGTATCGGCCTACGGGTTGTCGAAGGGCGCCTGCAGTTTGGCGACGGAACGGGATGGAGTCACGCCTTGCTGGCCGGTCTGCGGATCGAGTGCTCGTCCGGCACCTACATTCGGGCGCTGGCTCGTGATTTGGGAGAGGCGATTGGCTGCGGCGCCACGCTTTTCGGACTGACACGGACTCGCGTAGGACCATTCACACTGAACGCGGCGACCGAAATGTGGCAACTCGAGATCGCGGCGCGCGAGGGCTACGTCGACACACTGCTCTACGCCCCGGACACCGTCGTCGAGCATCTTCCGGCGGCCATCCTGAGCGACAGCGATCGGGTTGAATTCGGCCACGGGCGTACGCTTAGGCGTTCTGCTGTGGGCCCGCACCGTCTGTATGACGGTGACGGCAACTTTCTCGGCCTGGCAAATAGCCAGGCCGGCTGCTGGACGCCTCACATTGTTTGGAAGCCGGCGTGATGGCCCAGGCGACAGGCTTTCGCCCCGTACGCATCTTTCGCGAAGACGACGACTTTGAACCGCTGGGTGGCGGGGCTGTAACGGTTGGCCGGTTTGACGGCGTCCATCGTGGTCACCAGGCCCTCCTGAATGCCACCAGTCGTTCCGCTGCAGCGCTCGGTGACGGCCGGGCGGTCGCGGTGACGCTTTGGCCTCCGCCCGAATGGATTCTGCGACCGGCCGAACCTCGACGGCTGTTGACCGGGCTGGACGATCGGATTGCCTTGTTGGCTGCTTCAGGCGTGGACGACGTCGTCGTACTGCGTTTCGACCGAGCGTTTTCACGCCGCTCGGCCGACGACTTTCTCAGCGACCTCATTGTGCGCCTGGACATGCGGACGCTCGTCACCGGACCAAACGCGGCGATTGGTCGGGATCGGCAGGGCACGCCGGATGTCATCGCGCGTCTGGCGCCCCGCCTGGGATTCGCGCACGTGCCGGTGCGCTACGAGGGTGAGCCAGGCGCAGTTTCGAGCCGTCAGGCTCGAATGGCCCTGGCCGCTGGTGAACTGGCTCGGCTTCACGGAATCCTGGACAGGATCCACAGTTTGTATGGAACGGTTGGCCGCGGCGACGGTCAAGGTCGTGAATTGGGCTTTCCGACGGCCAACGTGCAAATGCCTCCCTGGCTGGTCCTTCCAGCCGACGGCGTTTATGCGGGATCAGCGCTCGTGGACGGGGACTCGACGCTCTACCGGGCACTCGTCAGCGTTGGCACCCGTCCTACCTTTGGCTCCGGCGTCAGACTCTTCGAGGTCCATCTCCTGGGGTTCGACGGTGATATTTACGGCCTTGGTTTGCGAACTTTCATCAGCGCCTGGCTCCGCGGCCAGGAGGCCTTTCACTCGGTCGAGGACTTGGTGAAGGCGATGCGGCGTGATCGCGAGGCGGCCGCGACCATGGACCTTGGCGGATCAGAACAAGCGATACCGTTTCTTCGAGTGCCGACCTGAGTGCGGCGACATGCTCCCGGAATGGGCAGACTCAATCATCCGTTCGGCTGTGCCAACATGTGTGGCGGGCCGCGAGGTCGTCATTTGCGGCTCTTCGATAGCGGTTCAGGCACCAGAGTCCCAAGCGGCGCAACGATATCGGGCGGTGAGCGATGCGTGATGCAGGGCTGAGCGCTGGACGAACGGCCAGCCAGCAGCCGGATGCCGGTGCAGTCAAGCGCCGGTATTTGCGGCAAGTCGAGGTCTTCCAAGACCTCTCCGAGGCGCAAATCCACGAAGTTGAGCGCAGCACACGCATGTCGACGATCGGCCCAGGGCGAATCCTCTACCAGCCGGACGAGAAGTCTGAGACGCTATTCCTCCTGAAGACGGGCCACGTTCAGGTCTACCGCATCTCTCCCGATGGCAAGCGCTTCATCACGTCCAACGTCGAGCCAGGCATGTTCTTCGGAGAGATGGCGCTCCTGGGGCAAGCGCTCCACGACTCGTTCGCCGAGACATTGGAGGAGTCGACACTCTGCGTCATCGGCCGACGAGACCTGGAGTACCTCATCGGTCGCTTTCCGACGGTCGGCGTTCGCATCATGCAGACTTTGGCCGACCGCCTGAGCGACGCTGAAGCGCAGCTTGAGGACCTGGCGCTCAAGTCGCTCACCGCTCGCCTGGCGACATTGATCCTGCGTCTCTCTACCGACTCCAATGCCCGCGTGACGGGATTGACGCACAACGATCTGGCTGAACGCGTCGGCACCTCGCGTGAGACGGCAACGCAGGCTTTGAATGAGCTGAAGAATGCCGGGCTGATCGCCATTGGCCGCAAGCGCATCGACGTCCTCAATCGGCAGGCGCTGGAGGACGTGGCCGAGGCGTACTAACGGCTGGCTAGCCGGCGATTGAGACGCGGATGCGCCTCGAATATGACACGATGCCTGCGAGCGAGCATCAACCGGACTTTCGCCCTTCGCAAGGAGTTGAACGCCCATGTTCGGACGGCGGCCCAGCGTCACCTCCCGCCGAGGCGTCGTAGCGGCGGCGCATCCCCTCGCGGCGCAAGCGGGCGCGCGAATCCTGTCCAACGGCGGCAACGCGTTCGATGCCGCTGTTGCCACCGCGGCCGCGCTTGATGTGGTCGAGCCCTATATGTCCGGCCTGGCCGGCATGGGAACGGCCATGGTCTACGTGGCTGCCGAGCGCCGCGTGCGCAGTCTGGACTTTACGCCGGCGGTTCCCCTTGAGTTCGACCCTATCGCGCGACGCTACGACGATCTGACCCGCGGTCCGCACGGCGTGGGACCGCCTGCCAGCCTTGCCGGCTGGATGAAGCTGCTGGACGCGTACGGCACGCGCCCGACGGCCGAGCTGTTCGCCGATGCCATCGAGCTGGCGCGTGGAGGCTTCCCCGTCAGCGAAGGCAACGCCCACATGATCGGCGGCCGTCTGAATGACATCGCCGAGGTTTTTGCGGGCTGGTCGGAGATCTTTCTGGACGACGGTGAGGAGCCTGACGCCGGCTGGATGCTGCAACAGCACGATCTGGCGGCGACCTACGAGGCCCTCGTAAGCGAGGGTCCGGACTACCTGTATCACGGCGAGCTAGGCCAGGCGCTCGTCAACGAGATTCAGGCGCTCGGCGGCGCGCTTTCCATGGACGACCTGGCCGCCGTGGAAGCCCGCTGGCAAGACCCGATTCGGATCGACTACCGCGGCCTGCAAGTGAATGGCGCCCCGCCGCCGTCCGAGGGCTTTCAGATGCTGATGACGCTTGGGCTCATCTCCCATTTGGACATCGGCAACCTGGAGCGAAATGGTGTTGACCACCTGGACGCGATCATCCGCGCGGTTCGCCTGTCGTCCAGAGCACGATTCCGGCATGCCAACGCGCCTATTGAGATCGTTGAAGAGATCCTGGGAGACGAAAACCTGGATCGCCTGCGCGGCTTGCTGGACTCGGCCGAGGCCGTCAACGGTCCCACGGAGCAGATCGGAGCCGCGCCGCCGCCAGGCTCGCAGCCGGATCCGATGCTGGAGCACACCACCTCGTTCTCGGTGATGGACGGGGAGGGCAACGCCGTGTGTCTGACGCAAAGCCTGGGTGCCGGGTTCGGCTCCGGGATCGTCGTCCAGGGACATGGGGTGCTGACCAACGATCTGCTTCGGTGGGGCGATTTGAACCCGCTCAGTCCGAATCACCTCTACCCCGGAGCGCCACTCTCCTTGCCAATTGCTCCAACGATCTCCCTGCGCGATGGCGAACCGGTCCTGGCGCTGGGCACGCCGGGCAGCTACGGCATCTGCCAGACCCAGCCACAGGCGCTAGTGCAGCACGTGGACTTCGGGTTGGACGTGCAGGCCGCCATTGAAGCTCCACGAATGCGGCTCATGGATGGCGCCCTGGTGCTTGTCGAATCGCGCATCGATCAGAACGCGATCGACGCCCTCTGCGCTCAAGGCCACGGCGCCGAAGCCACCGACCCCTGGACCATGACCGTCGGCGGCATGCAGGGCGCCAGCCGTAACCCAGCCACCGGCGCGCTCCAGGGAGGCGCCGATCCGCGACGAGACGGGTACGCCATCGGCGTCTGATCCGGTGCGTGAGCTGGTGAGGAGTCGGGACGCGTTGGACCATGAGACCCCGCGTCCGGAGCGTCGCTGGTTCACTCCTTCGCGCTACGCAGTCACGGCGGGAGCGTCGTCCGGGTGCGCGTAATCCATGCGGCAGATATCCACCTGGACACGCCGTTTCGGCGGCAGGACGCGGACCTGCGTCAAAGGCTTCAACAGGCGGGCCGCGAAGCCTTTACTGCACTGGTGGACCTCACGCTTGAGGAGCGAGCTGACGCTCTCCTAATCGCCGGCGACCTCTTTGACAACGAATGGCTGACCATCGCCACCGAACGAGTGCTGACACGTGAGCTGCGGCGACTGACCGAAAGAGGCGTCACCGTGGTCTACGCCACCGGCAACCACGACCCCGGTCGGATCAACTATCGCGCCAGCCATATCGACTGGCCGTCAACCAACTTTCACCTGCACAGTTCCCGAACACCTCGAAAGGTCCCGATCAATCGCGGTGGCGAGCGCATCGGATGGGTCGTGGCTGCAGGGCACCAGACAACCCACGAATCGACAAACCTGGCCTCCACATTCCCGCCGGCCCCCGGTCCTGGTCCTGCCGTGGCCCTTCTTCACGCCGATGTCGGTGGCGCGCAGGGGGCTGCGGACGACGAAGCAGGAAACGTCTACGCACCCGCCGCCCTGGCCGATCTCGACACCGGCTACGACTACTGGGCGCTGGGACACATCCACAAGCGGCAGCGTCTACGCGAGGACTCGCCCGCCTGGTATCCGGGCAACCTGCAGGGTCGTGACTTCGGCGAAACGGGTAGCAAAGGGGCGCTGGTGGTTGAGCTCAGTCCGCCCGAACCACCGCAGGTTCGCTTTCACCCACTCGCACGGGTGCGCTGGGAACAACTGACGGATCTGGATCTGAGCGCGGCCCACGCCATCGGGGACGTCCAGGCCGCGGTTCGAGCGACGTTCGAAGGCCTGCAAGAGTCGGGTGGAATCATGCCGTCTGGCCAGGACTGGATTCTGCGCGTAGAGCTCTCGGGTCCGTGCCCACTGGCGGCAGTACTTCGCAGCGGTGAGGAACGCAGTGGCCTCGCCGAGTATCTGTGCGAATCGCTCGGTGCGTTGGATGTCGACGTTCGCGATGTGGGGCTTTCTCCGCCGATTGACCTGAGCCGCCATGCTGGCCAGCGTCACGTGCTCGGCGAGGCATTGGACCTGATTCAGAAGGCAGGTCACGACGACAGACTTCTGTCCCGGCTGGCCCCCTCGGAATTGGCCCTCGGCGACGATCACGTCGAACAAGACGAACGCTTGACGTACCTCCGCGGGCTTCTCAGCGGTCTCGACGCAGCTGCGGCGGAACGTCTCTTGCGGAATGACTCCGCGTGAGAATCGACGGCTGGTCCATCGATGCCTTCGGGCCCATCGATCATTGGACCGTGTCGGGTCTGGCCCACGCCGGCGTGGTTGTGGTGCTAGGGCCCAACGAGTCTGGCAAGAGCGCCTTATTCGAGTTCTTTGCCAGCGCCCTGTTTGGTTTTTCGCCCGCCACCGCTGAGGCGCATCCCTATCGGCCCTGGGACGGCCGCTACCTTGACGGTCGACTTGACCTGGAGCTGAGCGACGGCGATCAGGTTCGAGTCGCTCGTCGGCTTACCTCCAGACCTGAGGGCCGCCTGATTCACTCACAGAGTGAGGCACGGCTGGCCAATAGGCCGATCCCCGCGGTTGGCCTCATGACCCGCGATGTCTTCAAGAATGTCTATGCCTTGACCCAGGAGGAAGCGCTCGGCCTCGACGCCTGGGCGTGGCAACACGTCCAAGATCGAGTTTTGGGCGGCAGTTCCTACGACTTTCTGCGTCCGTCGCGTGCCGTAGTAAGCGCACTCGACACCGAGCGCCGACGGCTCTGGCGACCCGACCGTCGCGGCCGGCCGGAGGCCCGCGAGATTGCCGCCCAGATCAGGGGCTTGCGAGACGGTCTCCGCGAAGCCGCCCAGCGCCGCGCGCAGATCGAAGCGGCCGACGAGCGCCTACGCGGCATTGCAGCCGAACTCGCAGACAACACGCGCAAGCTTCAACGCATCGAGCTGGCCCTGGAGCGCGACGCCACGCTGGCGCCCCTGGTCGGACGCGTGGAACGCATGGACCGCCTAAGGATTCAGGCGGATGCCTTGTCACCGGAAGGCGTCCTGCCCGACGACACCCCTGAACGGCGCGCTGACCTCGAAGCGAGACTCGAAGAGCTTGCTAAGGCGAAGAGTTCTCACCTGCAGGAGATCGAATCACTCGAGCAAGCGAGTGAAATCGAGGATTCGGCTCGTCGGCTGCTGGACGCCCGCGACTGCATCGAACACCAGGATCGCGAGCTTGCTCTGGCCCATGCCGATCAAGACCGAATTGACAGCATGAACGCCGAGTTGCAACGCCGCGACGGTGCGTTGCGCGAAGTCGCCGTCCGTGCACTGGTCTCGGAACGTGTCGAAGCTCAGACGAGCGACGCCCTTCTCAGCCTATCGGTCGCCGAGATGCGTGGACGGCTCACGGCCTCAAGCGACGAGCGTCGCAAGCTTGACGCAGCGCTGGAAGACGTGCGCTCAGCTGAGTCGGTGCGTGTGCGTTTGGAAAGGTCGCTTGCAGCTTCCGATACAGTCCCAGGCAGGGGCGAACTTGATGAGCGCTTGCGGACCCTGCGCGAGATCGACGCCGCGCGGCGGTTAGGCGCCGAGCGTCTCTCGCCGGCCAGAACCCTGCCGACCGCGTTGCTGGCTGCCATCGGTCTTGTTGGCGTCGTGCTGCTCGGCCTTGGCTTCGGAATCGGTGGTGTGGTCGGCACAATCCTTGCAATCGTGGGAGCGGCAGCCCTGGTCGCCGCTGTTGCTCTCGGGTGGTCGAGTCGTCTCGTACGCGCGGCGCCGCGCATCGACTGGGAAGCCCGGCTCCGCGTGGTTGGGCTTGACCCAGACGTCGACATCCCGGCTGAGCTAAACCGTACTCAGAGCGCACGCGACGCGGCCCTCAGGCGGGAGTTGGACGCCGAGGGTTTGGTGCGGGCGAAGGAGGCCGAGACGGCGGCCCGTGAGTCGGCTCGCGCCGTGGAGGCCGCCTACCACGCGGCCCGCGCTGACTTTCTTGAAGTCATCGCCAATGTCCCGGTTGCTCCGGTCAACCGCGAGAACCCTTCGGATGGACTGGTCCGCGATCTCGAAGAAATGCGCCAATCGGTCCAGGACACGCGACGCATCAGGCGCAATCGAGATGAAGTAGCGGCGCGGCTGGCAGCTTGGCGAGACGAAGTCGACCGCCTGCGTCTGACTCTCGAAGTGGAGTTGCCGGCCGATCCGTTTGAAGCAGCGCCGGCTGCCCGGCGCGCCCTTGGTGAGGCGTTGGAGTCCGAGCGGGCCGCGTCCGAAGCCGCCGCGGAACTCGCTGAACGACGCCAACGGCTCGAAGCGTGCAATCAAGAACGCGATGCTGCCGTGCTCGAACTCGAGCGAATTGATACGTCGCTGACTGCTCTCGATCCCGATGGAATCGATGCGTTGGTGGGGCTCAAGAGGTTCCTCGAGGCCCAGGAATCACGGGCCGAGGCGAATCGGGTCCTGGCCGATCTGGAACGCGAGTCACCGGGATGGCATGGGCGTGTTTCCGAGGCTGAAGAGCTAGCCGCCGCGGGGGAAACCGTTGGTCTCAGCGACGAAGATCGCGTTCAGCATCGCCTTCAAGCGGAAGAACTGCGTTCGGCGGGCCAGGATCTGGCGGCTGAGAAAGGCCAACTGACCACGGAGCGCGACAGATTAAGCGCCGAGCCTGGTCCCGCCCACATCGTGGGCGCGATTCAGGCTGCCGAGGAGCAATTGGCCGTTGTTCGCCGCGAACACGACCGTCTCGCTCTGCTCCGTCAGGTGGTTTTGGTGGCCGAACACTCGTATCGCGAGCGCTACCAGGCGCCGCTCCTTCAAGCTGCCGGCGCCCACCTGCGCCACTTCACTGGTGGACGCTATGACCTGCTCACGGTCGATGACGCCGCGTCCGGAGACGTGAAGCTTCAAGTCCGCCGGACCGGCGAGGACTTTCCGCAGGATGTGGATACGCCGCTGAGCCGCGGCACGATTCAGCAGATCTACTTCGCGCTTCGGCTGGCCATGGTCGACCTCGTCGAAGGCGACGAGCCGCTGCCGTTGTTCCTGGACGAAATGTTCGTCAACTGGGATCCGGGTCGCACCACCAGCGGCCTGGCGGCACTGGCCGACATGCCCGGCGACCGGCAGGTGTTCCTCTTCACCGCCGACCCCTTCTGGGCCGAGCGTGCCGTGCAGGACGTTCCCGCGCACATCGTGCGCACCCCCGCCGGCTGACGTCGCCGCGGCGCAAGGCCGCTTCGCAACGGTCTGAAGGTCCAGATGTGCTTAGGGCGTAAAGTCGTCGTCGGGCGAGATTCGGTTCGCGAACTCCGCCAGCAGACTGGCGGCGGCGTCCGCGTCAGCCAGCGCGACAATCTCCGACGGCGTGTGCATGTAGCGCAGCGGCACGCTGACGAGTCCGGTGGCCACCCCGGCGCGTGTGAGCTGAATGGCGTTTGCGTCCGTTCCCGTTCCGCGACCGGCCGCTTCCATCTGAACCGGCATTTCCAGGGCTTCCGCCGCCTCGATCAGTTTCTCCACGACCACCGGGTTGAAATTCGGTCCGCGCGAAATGGTGGGACCGCCGCCCAGGGTTACGTCGCCCGCGGTCTTCTTGTTGATGTTGGGGTGGTCGGTTGCGTGCGTGACGTCGACGGCAACCGCCACCAGCGGGTCGATGCCAAACGCGCTGGTCTCCGCGCCACGCAGGCCAATCTCCTCCTGGACCGTGGCTACTGAGTGGACTGAAGCCTGCAATTGCCCGCCATCGATTCGCCGCAATGCTTCTCCAACCACCCAGGCGCCTACCTTGTTATCCAGCGCACGTCCGGCGACGACACCGTTTCGCAAATCCTGAATTCCGACGTCGTAGGTGATCGGATCGCCAATCTGCACCAGGCTGCAGGCCTCGTCCTTGTCGGCCACCGCGATGTCAATCCAGATGTCCTCGACCTTGGCCGGCTTACCACGATCGGCAGGGGGTGTGAGGTGGATGGCCCGCCGACCTGTCACCCCGGCTACAGGACCATTGCGCGTGTGGATCACCACTCGGCGGCCTGGAATGACGCCGGCGTCGTGTCCCCCGATCGTGTTGAAGTAAATGAAGCCTTCGCTCGTGATGTAGTTGACCTGGAATCCCAGTTCGTCGCAGTGCCCGGCGAACATGACACGAGGGCGTCCGTTCGGATTCCGCGTGGCGATGACGTTGCCGTGCACGTCGGAGCGCACGCTGTCCGCATAGTCCTCGGTGTACCCGTGGTACACGCGTCGCGCCGGCTGCTCATAGCCCGACGGGCTGGGCGCCTCGACTAATGCGTCTAGAAATGTCCGTTCCGGTGCGTTCATGTGACCAGACCGTTGGGCCCGGGCGCCCTGGCCCTACCCCTCTCGCTCTCGTGCCGCCATCGCAACGATTTGCTCCTGGATGTTCGGCGGGACTTCCTCGTAGCGCACGAACTCGCGCGTGAAGCGACCGCGGCCTTGTGTGATCGAGCGCAGATCGGTCGCGTAGCGCTGGACCTCGGCCTCCGGGGCCTCGACCTCCACGATTGAGGATCCCGGTTCGCCTTCGGCCGGCGCCATCCCGAGCACGTGCCCTCGCTTTGAGCTGATGTCGCCGATCACGTCGCCCGTGTTGCCGTCCGGGATCAGAATCTCGAGCTTGAGAATAGGTTCGAGGATCACCGGACCCGCATTTGGAATCCCATCCTCGTATGCCAGCCGCGCCGCGATGCGAAACGACTCATCGGATGAGTCGACCGAGTGGTACTGCCCGTCAAACAGCGCGGCCTTGAGGTCAACCACGGGGTAACCGGCCAGCATTCCGCGGTTGATGGTTTCGACGAGACCCTTCTCAACGGCCGGGATGTACTGGCGCGGTACGCGCCCGCCAACGACGCGGTCCTCGAATTCGAAGCCCGAGCCTCGTGCCAGCGGCGAGAACTCGATGTGTACATCCCCGAATTGGCCGTGACCGCCCGACTGGCGCTTGTGGCGGCCATGCCCGTTGACGGTCCTGCGAATGGTTTCGCGATACGCCACCCGGGGCACGTCTGCCGTCAACCCAACCCCAAACTTGCGCCGCGCGCGTTCCAGGCTGATCCGCACGTGCGACTCGCCCAGACCCGCCAGGATCGTCTCGCCCGTCTCATCGTTGCGGTAGGTCTGTAGCGATGGATCCTCTTCCGCCAGGCGAGCGAGGGCCGTCCCCATCTTGTCCAGGTCCGCGGTTGTTTCAGGGGTGATTGACGCCTCGAAAAGCGGCTGAGGCATGGAGAATGCGGGCAGGCTGATCGACTGTGAGTTCGCGGTCAGCGTGTCCCCGGTCGTCACACCGTCCAGCTTGGTGACAAATGCGATGTCGCCCGCAGCCATTTGCCGCGCCGGACTTCCTTCCTTGCCGGTCGCGAACTGGATATTTGCCAGGCGTTCCGTTTCGCCGGTTCGCTGGTCCACCAGCTGCGAGTCACCGTCAATCTGGCCCGCAAAAAGGCGGAACATTGAGACCTTGCCGACGAACGGATCGGCTAGTGTCTTAAACACCTGAGCCACGACCGGCCCGTCAATTGGTGGAGCGTTTCCGTCCAGCATGTTCTCAAGCCGCTCGGCCGGCGATGGCGCGAGCGTCGCCAGCGCTTCAATGGCCTCGTGGACACCCTTGAGATCAGTCGCCGCGGTGAACAGCACCGGAAAAATGCTCCCGTCGGCTATCCCGGCCCGGAGGGCGCGTTCGAGGTCCGTACGCTGCAACTCCTCGCCTTCCAGATACTGCTCAAGGAGATCATCGTCGGTGGAGGCCACGGCCTCGACCAGGTGCTCGCGGGCTTCTTCAACGATGTCGGCGATGTCGTCCGGCGCTTCGTCAGTCGACGACCCGTTGTCGCCGAAGATGCGAGCTTTGCCGTCCAGCAGATCAACCACGCCTCGGAATCCCGGACCATTGCCAATTGGAACCTGGATGGGGGCAACGTTTGCGCCGAAGCGTTCACGCAGGTCGTCGACAACCGAATCCGTGTCAGCGTTGTCCCGGTCGACACGACTGACGATCAGAAGGCGCGGGCAATCCAGATCGGAAGCCAGTTTCCACACGATTTCCGTTCCGACTTCAATCCCCGCCGTGGCGTCCACGAGCACCGCGGCGGCGTCCGACGCGTTGAGACCTGATATGACCTCGCCGACAAAGTCGGCGTACCCGGGAGTGTCGATGACGTTGATCTTGGTCCCGTGCCATTCGCAGGCTACGGCGGCCAGGTTGATCGACATGCCGCGCTCATGTTCGTCCGGGTCGTAGTCGGAGACCGTGTTGTGTTCTTCAACTCGCCCGAGACGAGACGCCTTTCCGGTGACGAAGTAGAGCGCCTCGGCCAGCGAGGTCTTGCCCGCGCCGCTGTGGGCGACCAGGGCCACGTTTCGAATGCTCTGCGTGTTGTATTGGTCCATCGCCTCGCTCATCTGCGGCCATGCGGCGACCGGCGCCGAAGCCGCGGGCCGCCATTATAGGCGTGAGACCGCGACCACACGGCGTCGCCTGTCTACAATCTGTGCGCCGATTCTCCGCAGGCTAGGGGTCCTGGGTGACGTCGCACGGTTCCCGTCGCATCGTCGTGAAGTGCGGCACGCGCCTTCTGGCTGGAAGTTCGGGTGTCAATCACGGCTTCGTCGCCAACATGGCGCGGCAGATCGCCCAGGTCCGAGCGCAGGGAGCGCAGGTTGCGCTGGTAACGTCCGGTGCCGTGGCGGTCGGGCGATCGATAGTCGCGCTTCCCGGCGACGCGCTGGTGACGCGACAGGTTCTGGCTGCAATTGGCCAGGCGCCGCTTATGTCTCACTACTCGGAGTGCTTTGCGGAGCTGGGCATGACCGTTGCTCAGGCCCTGCTGTCCCGAGCCGACCTTCACAACCGGACGGGCTATCTGAACGCGCGCAACGCTCTCAGCGGATTGTTCGATGCGGGAGTCGTGCCAATTGCGAATGAAAACGATGTGGTGGCGACCGAGGAGTTGCGTTTTGGCGACAACGACCGGCTGTCGGTGCTGATAGCCAAGCTCGTCGGCGCGGATCGGCTCTACATCCTCTCGCGCACGGCTGGCCTTTATACGTCGGATCCGGAGAGCGAGCCCTCGGCCGAACTGATTCCGGACGCTGGTGCGATTCCGCGAGTCGAATTGGAACGCATTGCGGGTGGGGCTTCTCATGGCGGTTTGGGTGGCATGCGATCCAAGTTGCAGGCGGCGCTCGAGGCTTCGGCCGATGGCATCGATGTTGTCATCGCCGGCGGCGACGAACCAAATGTGATCGTGCGGCTTGAATCGGGTGAACGACTGGGAACGCGCTTTGCCAGCCAGGGGCCTCGGCGTTCAAGCCGCGCACGCTGGCTGAGCTCGAGCGTGGCGCAGCGCGGCTCGATCGTCGTGGACGACGGTGCTCGTCGCGCGCTGGTCAGCAACGGCAGCAGCTTGCTTCCGGCCGGGATTACCCGGGTGGAAGGGGCGTTCGAGCGAGGTGACCTGGTCAGCCTGATTGATGCACGCGGGCAAGTTTTTGCCCGCGGACTCGTGAATTACCCCTCCGGCGACCTGGCTCGCATCCGCGGCCAGCCTTCGACGGCGATCGGCGCTATCCTCGGAGCCTCGAGCGGTGACGAGGCGGTTCACCGCAATAATCTGGTCTTGATCGACCGCGACGCCGAGTGAGCCAAATGACCACAATCACGCCTACCCGACCATCAGTCGATCTCGCGGCCATCGGTGCTGCCGCGCGCGATGCCGCCCGGGTTCTGGCGACGCTGTCGACTGGTTCCAAGAACGAGATTCTGTCCGCAATGGCGGAGGCACTCACCGCGCGTTCGGACGAAATCCTCGACGCTAACCAGATCGACGTTCAGGCGGCCCGCGAAGCGGGTATGACTGACGCAATGATCGACCGGCTCACCCTCACGCCGGATCGGCTCACGGATATTTCCTCCGCGGTTGGGACCGTTATCGGTTTGGCGGATCCCGTGGGCAGTGTGGAGGACGCGCGGCGGGTTGCGAACGGGCTTGAAGTCGGCCGACGCCGTGTTCCGCTGGGGGTTGTGGCTGTGATATTCGAGGCCCGGCCCAACGTGACCGTGGACATCTCGGCGCTGTGTCTGAAGGCGGGAAATGCCGTGATCCTGCGCGGCGGGAAAGAGGCGCTCCATAGCAATATCGCGCTGGCAGCCGTGATTGGCGAAGCGGCAGAGAAGGCCGGAGCGCCGCCGGCTGCCGTGCAGCTGATCGACGATCCCGATCGTGCATTACTCAACGACTTGCTGCGAGATCGCGAGCACATTGACGTAATCGTGCCCCGCGGCGGCGGAGGGCTCATCGATTTCGTGACTGAGACGGCCACAATCCCGGTTATCGAAACAGGCTGGGGCGTCTGCCACACGTTTGTGGACGCGGGCGCCGACCTTGAAATGGCGCAACGGATCGTGGTGAACGCCAAGACGCGTCGCCCCTCGATCTGCAATGCGCTGGATACGCTGCTGGTGCACCGGGGCGTAGCGGATGAGTTCTTGCCGTTGGTATCACGCGAGCTGGCTGGACGTGGTGTGGAGCTTCACGCCGGTTCCGACGTCGGTGAGCTACTTGACGCGAGTGCGCTGGTTGCGCCGCTTGGCGATGATGACTTTGACACCGAGTGGCTTTCGCTGCGGATGTCGGTCGCGGTGGTCGATGGCATGGATGACGCGATCGCGCACATTCGCAGGCACGGCGGCGGGCACTCCGAAGCGATCGTGACGAACTCGCACGGCAACGCGCGTCGCTTTACCGATGAAGTGGACGCGGCGGCCGTATACGTCAATGCCTCCACCCAGTTCACGGACGGCGGCGAGTTTGGTCTGGGGGCGGAAGTGGGCATCAGCACCCAGAAATTGCACGCGCGCGGTCCGATGGGGCTGCGCGAAATGACGACGTACAAGTGGGTCGTGTTGGGCGACGGTCACGTCCGGCCCCTGTGACCGTGAGTTCTTGCAGCCCTGGGCGAGGCGGTTGACATGACCGCGGGCGAGGGACATTTGCGCTGACGCCGTTTCCCAGGGTTCCGCGGCTACCGCTGCCGCACCCTGGACCGGCTATGCGGCCGGTGGCCATTGTTGGGCTGTTGCTGTTCATTGCGCTTGTGGTTGTGGGTCAGGCGGTTGGCGGGCCACCGGGACGATCGACACCGCTGGCGTTGTCGATCGGTGAACTGGAGTTGCGCGTCTTTGACGTAGGTCAGGGCGACGCGATCCTGCTGCGGTTTGGTGACGGCGCCTTGCTGGTGGACGCCGGACCGGATCCCCAGACGGCGCGCCAGGTGCTGCTGCCGCGACTGGCGCGGCTGGGCGTGGAGCGACTCGACGGTCTGGTGTTGACGCACGCGGATGCCGACCACATTGGCGGCGCCGCCGACATCCTCAGGGCTCTTCCGGTTGCGACCGTGTGGATGGCGTCGTCGCGTCAGGATCATCCCTTGCTGTCAGTGATTGAAGCCGCTGCCAGGCAGGGGGGCACGCGGATTGAAGAGCCGGTGCATGGCCAGGCCTTGGAGTGGGATCCGGCGCTTTCCGTTGAGGTGAGCATCGCTGCACCGAGCATGGCCAGCGGGGATAACAATCAGTCGTTGGTGCTGCACGTCCGCTACGGCGACGCCGACTTTCTGTTGACTGGTGACATCGAGCGCGCGGCCGAGCGAGTGCTTGTGGATGCGGTTGGCGGCCTGGAGGCGGATGTGCTGAAGGTCGCGCACCATGGGGCGTCGACGTCGAGTTCGCCGGAGTTTCTCGCGACGGTGAAGCCGCAGGTGGCGGTGATCTCAGCCGGGCTGGGAAATGCGTTCAATCATCCGCGGGACGAGGTGCTGCGACGGCTGCGGGCAGCGGGAGCACACGTGTTCAGAACGGATCTGGCGGGGGATGTGGTGGTGCGGACTGACGGGTACGAGATCACGGTGGCGTTGGAGCGTTCGTAGGTCAGGCGACGGCGATCATCGCGACGCCGGCGGCGACGAGGACAGCGCCCCCGATGCGTTCGCGGCGGAGCGGTTCGCCAAGGAAGAGGATGCCGAGGAGCGCGCCGATGACGATGCTGAGTTCGCGGGCCGCTGAGACATAGGGCGTTGGGGCAATGGTCAAGGCGAAGAGCACGAGGGAGTAGGCGGTAATGGACAGCACGGCCAGGGCGGCGGCCTGAACCCAGGGGCGAGGCTGCCGAAGTGCGGTCCAGTCGGGCGGGCGGACGGCGAAGATGATGAGCATGC
>JAPOXI010000083.1 GCA_026707185.1 Chloroflexota bacterium | reverse complement strand
ACGACCGGACGCGGCCGGTTGACCTGCATGCGGCGGAGCCCTTCGTGAATGGCGCCGGGAATCTCTCCGGGCGACATGGCCTGCCGGCTCCACTGGCTGAGGCGGCTGAAGACGCCGAACTGGTCCTTGCTCTCGTGGACGATGCCCTTGTCCTGGTAGAGGTACGCGGACATGTCCTCGGCCATGATGTTGAGCAGCGGGATACCGTCGCCGTAGGCCTCGCCCATGGGCGTGGCCACGTTTAGCGCCCCGGGACCGGCTGTGCTGAGGATCGTGGCCGGCTTCCCGGTGACCCGCGCGGCTCCCATGGCCATGTAGCCAGCGCCTTGTTCATGCCGCACCAACACGTGGCGGATTTTGTCCTGCCGCATCAGGCGGCCATACAGGTGCTCGCTGTGATATCCGGGAATCCCGAACACCAGGTCAATGCCCTCGGCAATCAAACTCTGGACCACGGCGTCGGAGCCGGTCATCACTGCCATGCGAGAACTCCTGCGGATCACATGCGAGCGCTGATCGTAGCCGACTTACAGCTTCGGTCGAGCTACATCGCTCCTCTGGCCCTAAGCCGATTTCGGATCAGTTCGACCAGCCGCGGCACTTCAGGTACACGTAGCAGCGCCAGTGCAGCGACGTAGACGATGACTATCCCGGCGCCGCTGGCCAGCAGCACCCGCCAGCCGGCCGATCCCGCAGGTTCCAGAGCCACGGTGGACCATTCGCGAAGGAACAGGCCAACCGCCGCCGCGAGGCCGCCGGCGGCGATAACGCGGATGCCGAAAAGCCAAAGGCCCGGGTCCCCGAATCCGCCAAGTCGACGCCACAGCAGCCAGCCCAGGACTGCCCCGTGCAAGCTGTTCTGCACCGAATTCGACGCCACGAGTCCAAAGACGCCAAAGGGCTCGATGAGCGCCAGCGCCGTTATCAGATAGGCCAGCCCTCCGCCCACGCCAACCAGCACCGGCGTCAGCGTGTTGCGGGTGGCGTAGAACGCTGCAATGAAGATCTGGTCCAGGACGGTCAAGGGAAGCTGGACGGCGTAGATGAGCAGGGCCAGACCGGTGAGGTCGGTGGCCGCGGCATCGAAGGCCCCCCGCTCGTACACAACCCGGATGACGGGAACGCTCAACGCCGTCAGCAGCACCGTGACAGGCACCATTAGGACGAATGCGCTCCGCGCGGCGGCTACCAGCGCGGACTTGAACTCTGCCGCGTTCACCAGGTCGCGAGCGTCCTCGGGAGCGCTACGCGCCAGGACCGGAAGAAACGCCAGAGCAATCGCGGAACCGATGAGTCCCAGCGGGAACTGCTGCAGACGGGTGGCGAAGCGCATGATCGCCAGGCTCCCCTCACCCGTGCGCGACGCGAGGTTGGTGTCCACGATTACGAGCACCTGTGCGATCACGAGGCCCGCGGCAATGGGCAGATAGAGCCTCAGGGCGCGCGCGGTATCCGGATTGCCTCGCACGGCCGGCGCCGTGATGCGCACGCCATCCCGAACCAGGGCCGGAATCTGTACCAGAAGATGCGCTCCGGCGCCCGCCAAATAGCCGATGGCCACCCCGACTGGACCGACGACAGGCGTGAGCGCCAGGGCCAGCACAATGAGCGTTCCGTTGAGCGTCCCTGGGGCAAACGATGGGGCGGCATAGCGATCGCGGGCGTAGAGCCTCGCGGCCGTGACCGCGGATAGCCCGAGAAACAGCACCGCGGGAAGTGTGATGCGCGTCATCACGACCGCCAGTTGACGAGTTTCCAGGGGCAAGCCCGGTGCCGCTGCGGCCACCAGCGGTTCCGCCAGGGCGACCAGGACAAACGTCACACCGATCAGCGCAACCCCGACCGAGGCGATCAGCGAGGAGAAGGTCCGCGCCAGCCGGCGGTCGTCGCTCGCCATCTCGCTGAAGAGGGGGATCAGCACACCGGAAACGGCGCCGCCGATCACGAGTTCGTGGACCAGTTGGGGCAGACGCGTCGCTACCTCAAACGCGTCAGTCGTGCCCGAGGCGCCGAACAGGGCAGCGATGACCGGCTCTCGCACGAATCCCAACAGCCGGCTGAGAACGTTGCCGGCCGCGACCAGCGCGGCGGCCATTGCCACCCGCCTGGTGGTCGCCGAGTTCACGTGTGGCGGCGGCTTCGAGCGATCAATTCGCTGGACGCCTGTCCAGGCGTCAGCGGCACGTACACGACGGGGACTCCCAGGCGCTTGAGGGTGGCGGTCTCAGGAAGCGTCGTCCCGCCGGCCGACGGATCATAGTCGGCTCCCTTAACATAATGCGCCGGCCGCAGCTGCTCGATGAGCCGGTCGGCGGTCGCCTCGTCGAACGGCGTCACGGCACCTACCCAGCGGACGGCCTGGAGCACAACGAGTCGATCCTCCAGGGACATCAGCGGCCGTCCGGGCCCCTTGAGCCGGTGCACTCCCGCGTCGCTGTTCACCCCGACGACCAGCACATCTCCCAACGTGGCGGCCTGTCGCAAGAGGGCCAGATGACCGGGATGAATGAGGTCAAAGCAGCCGTTGGTCAGCACAAGCCGGCGCCCCGCGGCACGCTGCCGCGCGCCAAAGGCCGCGAGATCTCCAGGCTGAACAACCTCGGCCTCAGGCGAAATGCTCACGGGACTCGCGGATGATCTCTTCAGCCGACACCACGGCAACGCCAAGCTGGCGAACCACGACCCGTGCCCCCAGCGATGCCAGGACAGCGGCCTCGATTGGCGTGGCGCCGCCCAGGAGTGCCGCGGTCATGGCCGCGGCCACCGTGTCACCGGCCCCGCTAGGGTCGGCAACGCGGCCTGCAAACGCCGCTGGAATGAACTCCCGCCCAGATGTACCTGCGTCCAGGGCCATTCCGGCGGCGCCGAGCGTGACCAGCACGGTTTCAACGCCCACCAGCCGACGCAGTTCGCCGGCCGCGTTGAGGGCGTCGGCGGTTGAGGTGATCTCGCGGCCGAGCTCGGCTTCGGCCTCGGGCTGGTTGGGCGTGAGGAGCGTGGCATCGCGGAACCTAGCCAGTCCGCCGTGTGCGTCGGCGGTCACCACCAACCCGGCCGCGCGTGCGGCGGGTAACGCGGCATTCAAGACCGACGGATTCACCACGCCGGCTTCGTAGTCGGAGATCACGAGGGCGTGGGTTTCGGCGATTGCGGTCTCGAGGTACGAGGCCAAGTGATCGACGGTCTGGGGCTTGACCGCGGACCGGTCGAGCGTATCGACGCGCGCGATCATGCTCTGCGGTCGCTGGCGGTCGCCGCCGGCCCAGATGCGCAGCTTGACCGCCGTCACCCGATCCGGATCGGGCAGGAGGCCCTCGGTTCGAATCCCGCGTCGTTCGAGTTCGTCTCGCAGGTTGTCGGCCATCGCATCAGTACCAACGACTCCGGCTACCGTCACCTGGCAGCCCAGACCGCGCAGGTTGGTGGCGACGTTCGTGGCCGCACCGGGAATGAGCAGGCGTTCCTGCTGCTCGATGACGGGCAGGGGCGCTTCGCGAGACAGACGCCGAGCCGCGCCGATGATGTGCTCGTCCAACACCATGTCACCCAGGACGACGGCCCGCTTGCCAGCCGCCTGCTCGAGGACTTCAGCGGCGCGGTTGGGTTTGATGGTCGGGCCCGCGGCCCCCATCGATCAGCCGCGTGCCGCGCGCAGGTACGCGGCGCACTGGCGCAAGGCCCCGGCCGGGTCGCCGCGCATGCGGCACTCCAATGCTGCTGATCCCGCGTAACCGATATCGCGAAGCGCACCAAATATGGCGCCAAAGTCGGTTGATCCGGTGCCCGGATGCGCTCGCTGGTTGTCCGCGAAGTGCACGTGCCCGATCCAGTCACCGGCCGCACGGATGCTCGCGGGAATGTTGTCTTCCTCAATATTCATATGAAAAACGTCGGCAAGTACCTTGACGCGCGGGCTTCCCACCCGCGCGGCGATAGCGATACCGTCCGCCAGGGTGTTGAGCAGATGCATTTCGTAACGATTGAGCGGCTCGACCGTGATGGTCACGCCCGCGGCCTCGGCGTGAGGCGCCAGTTGCTCAAGTGCCCGTACGTAGCTGTCCGCCTCGTCGGCGGCGACAATGTCGGGCGGGAGCGCTCCACGTACCGGCACCGAGATCAAGGCGGTTATGCCCAGTTCGTTGCAGGCGTCAATTGCGCGTCGGACCTGATCGATACGGCGACGCTGGGAGTATTCGTCCGCTACCAGGTCAAGGCTCCGACCGGCCGGGCACATGCTCAGGGCGGGGATTCCGGCCGCTGCTAGTGCGCTTCGGTACTCGCTGACGTGATCAACCGCGTCGCTATGGACTTCGACGGCTTCGAAGCCCGTCTCGGCCAAGCAGCCGATGCGCTCCGCGACCGAGTTGCCGGGAGCCAATCGAACCTGCGCGGAGATTTTCATGGTGAGCCTTTCGTCTTCGGGGCGGCAGCGTAGCAAAGCTCGATAACGTCCCTGTTATTATCGAGCGAGACCCTTAGTTACCGAGATGTGGGCGTTCCCCTCCTTTGAATAAGCGAAAGCGCGTGGCTTGGCGCAAGCACCGCCGAACCAAGAAGCGCGGTCGACTGCGCCGCAAGGCTGAGCGCGAAGCCGACAGCACGCCTGCCCGCCGCCGGTCGCGCCAGAAGCCGTAGCGGTCGGGCCGGCCGTCCGCCTGTCGCCTCGATGCTAGGCGAGTTGTTGGCCGTGCAGCGCACGCTGCCAAACGGCGTTCATCTCATCGCGACCCCCATGCGGCACACGGCGGCGGTCAGTTTGCACGTGGCCTCGCGCGCGGGCTCAGGCAGCGAGCCGGCTGAATTGACCGGTATCACGCATTTCGTTGAACACATGCTGTTTCGTCGGCAGGCGCACGAACCCGGCGCCTTCGCCAGCGCCATTGAGCGGCTGGGCGGCCAGATCAACGCGGCAACCGAACCGGAATTGACCGTGGTGGGCGTCAAGACTCCCGCCGAGGCCTGGGTGGATGCGCTCCATACGGTTGCGCGGATGGTGCGTGAGCCGGCCATGGACCCGGGCGAGATTGAAAAAGAGCGCACCGTCATCCTGGACGAACTGGCGTTGATTGACGATCTGCCGGAAGAGTCGGCCCGCCGTGCGGTGCTGGCCATGCTCTGGCCAAATCACCCGTTCGGGCGCGAAGTCGCGGGGACGACGTCAAGCGTGCGGTCCTTGACGCGCGACGCCCTGCTGCGACGTGCCGCCGCGATGTTCGCCGGCCGCAACACGATTGTGAGCGTGGCGGGGGCCCTTGATCCCGCGGCGGCGCTGGACATGCTGGGCGCTGCCTTTGGCTCAGTACCCGCCGGCTCCCGCGAAATATATCCCGCAGTTCACGCCAACGGCCAGCCGGCAAACAGGGTCCACGTCATTCAGCGCGAGGCGGAGCAGGCGTACTTTTCCATCGCCGGCTTCACGCCCGGCCGGTCGAGCCGTGACCGCTACGCGGTGGAACTGCTCGGTGCCGTCCTGGGCGCCGGCTTCGGCGCCAGGCTGGTGCTGGAGCTACGCGAACGTCATGGTTTGGCGTACGACATCGGTGCCGACGTCGGCCACTGCGGCGAGCAGGGCGTTCTGTCGATTGACGGCGCCACCGACCCGGACCTGGTGACACGGGCCATTGCGATCGTGCTGGGCGAACTGTCCGATGTGGTCGAACGCGGTGTGACGCAGGACGAGTTCGAGCGTGCCCGCGCGTATACCGTTGGCGGCCTGATTCGATCGCTGGAGGACTCGGCGGTGGTGGCCGCGTGGTATGCGCGGGAGCAGGCGCTGGAGCCTGTCCCTCTCACACCCGACGCGCTGATCAGGCGAGTGAGCGCTGAGACTCATCGGGACGTCAACGCGGCTGCCGATGCCTGCCTGGCCCGTGACTGGCCGTTGATCGGCGTGGCCGGTCCGCTGGAACGAGACGTCGAAGTACCCGCCGAACTGGCGCTGCAGGGCGTTGGCTGACATGCGCCCAAGCGAGGCGGCGCATCTGGCGCGTCAGGCGTTGGCCGACGGTGAATCGGAACGGGCCCGTTCAATTGCGGAGCGACTGCTCGCCGAGTTCGCCAGCTACCCGCCCGCGCGGCTGGTTCGCGCACTGCTTGCCGAACAGGTGAACGATTCCGATTCCGCGCTTGATGACCTGCGCGCCGTCACTTCGGTTGAGCCGACAAACGCCGAGGCGCGCGCCGCGCAAGCACGACTGTTTCAGCGTCGAGGAGATACCGACCGAGCCCGCATGGCTGCTCGGCAGGCGGTGGAGCTTATTCCCACCGACCCCGAGGTGCTGGCGACTGCCCTGGAGATCCTGAATGTCGAAGCCGATTCACTGGAGGCGAGCGCCGCCGTCTTAGCGCGCGTTCATCTCAACTGCGGCTGGCCGGATTTGGCTGAGCGCCATGCCCGGGCCGCTGTGACCCAGAGCCCCGAGCGCGTGGATGTTCGTCTCACGCTGGCCGAAGCGCTGTGGCGGCTCGGCCGGCTTCCGGCGTGCGAGGCCGAGTGCCGTGTCGTGGCCGACCAGGCTGAGGAATGTGTCCGCGCCGCCGTTATGCGTGCCCACATTCTTTCTGAGCGCGGACGCACGGCCGAGGGCCAGGAGCTCTTGGATCGCATTGGGCGGATCGACCCCGAGTTTCGAGAAGCACGGGAACTCCTGGGCACCCTGGAAGTCCACCGCCTCGTGTTGCCCGGCGCGGTCGAAGTCTCCCTGCCTCCCGAGCTGCTTCGACCGTCGAATGGGAGCAATGATCCAACTGCCGAATCCCCGCCAGATGACGGAGCTGACGCGTCAACCACACATGACGCCGAGCCGATGCCGGCGAATGTCCAGGCCGTCGACGGCAGGGAACGATCGGCCGGGTTGCCCGGCGAATCCGTGGAACAGGCTCTGCCTCCGCAAACCGAACGGAACCTCCCGGTATCCGAAGTCTCCGAGGATGCGGACGCAAGCTTGCCGAGCGCAGCAGACGACACCCTTGTGGCGCCCGAGCAGTTGCAACTCGACGACAGTGCGAGGCGCCCGGTAACCCCGGACGTGGATGAGCCGTCCACGGACGCGGCCCGACGTACCTCCGAAGATGCAAAGGCAGATTCCGTTGCGGCGGATGATGAGCCCACCGCGGGTGCATCCTTCTCGACGTTCGACTGGGCACGACACCTGATCGAGCAGTCGGAATGGCCGGAGGCGGTACGCGTGCTAACCGACATCGTCGCGGCAAACGATCCCGACGAGGCGCGTGTGGACGGCCTGTTGTTGGAAGCCGTGGCTCATCGCGAACTCCGCGGATCGGCCTGGAAATTGTTGGGCGACCATTACATGCAGACGGGGCGACCGCAGGCTGCCGCGGATGCCTATCTCCGGGCGGCCAATGTTGCAGGTCGGTCCCCTGAATAATGCGCGCGTTAGACCTGCATGAGGAGATTCAGCGACTGCCCGGTATCACCGGTGCTGCGGTCTGGCGGATTGGCGAGATTCCAACGGGCGATCTCGGAGGCCGCGGTGGTCCTGTTGGCCCGGGACTGCTCTCGGCAAGCATTGGGACGATGGAGCAGGCCGTTGAAGCGATGGGGCTGGGGCAGATCGCCGAAATCTGGTTCGTGACTCAGGACACCCAATGCCTGGCACTGCGCTCAGGACATTGGCAGGCCGTCGTGGTCGGCGGCCTCGAAATGGATGTGGACGATATTCGCGACAGGTTGACCGGCCTGCTCGCGGGCGACGACGAGCCTGGCGCCTGACGATGGGCGTCAACGGGAAGGAAGCCGAATGGAACGGACCTTAGTTTTGCTCAAGCCTGACGCACTGCAGCGCGCGATCGCGATGCAGATTCTTCAGCGATTCGAACAGCGTGGGCTGCGGGTGATTGGGCTGAAGCTGGTGGCCGCGAGCGGTGAACAGGCGAGCCAGCACTATGCCGAGCACGAGGGAAAGTTCTTCTTTGATGGCCTGGTTGCCCACCTGCAACGCGGGCCGATTGTGGCCGCTGTCCTGGAAGGTCCGGAGGCGATATCGGTCGTGCGAGCCATGGTCGGCGCCACGCGTCCGCATGAGGCCTCGGCCGGCACGATTCGCGGCGACCTGGCGCTGGCCGGATTGCGAAACCTTGTGCACGCCTCGGACGCGCCGGAAACCGCGGCGCGTGAGATTGCCCACTGGTTTTCGCCAGACGAGGTGCTGGACTACGACCGGGCGCTGGATCAGTGGGTCTATGAGTGAGACTGAGAAGGCATGAAGGTCCACGAATCTGACGCCCGCGCCATCTTCCGGCGTCACGGGCTGCCCGTTCCCGAATCGCGCCTTGCCGCGACGGCTGACGAGGCCGCGCAGGCTGCCAGAGCCCTTGGCGGCCTCGTCGTGATAAAGGCCCGGGTGCTGGCCGGCGGTCGCGGAAAGGCCGGCGGCGTGAAGCTGGCCAGTTCACCAGAGGAAGCTGGAGCTGCAGCGACACAGATCCTCGCGCTGAATATCAGCGGTGAGCCCGTGCGGCGGGTGCTTGTTGCGCCGGCCGTGGAGATAGCCCGCGAACTGTACCTGGGTGTTGTGATTGATCGGACCGCCCAGTCGCTGGTCATGATGGCCAGCGCCGAAGGCGGCGTCGACATTGAGGAAGTGGCAGCAACGAACCCGACGGCGATTCTCCGCGCGAGCGTCGATCCGCTGGTTGGCTTGCCCGACTGGCAAGCCCGGCAGCTTGCTTTTGCGCTTGCCCTCACGAGCTCGCAGGTCCGCCAGTTCGTGCGCGTGGCGCAGGGCCTTGTCAAGGCCTTTGTCGACGTTGATGCGTCACTTGCGGAGGTCAATCCGCTCGTGGTGGACGCCGAAGGCAATCTGCAGGCCATTGACGCCAAGCTGAACATCGACGACAACGCGCTGGCCCGACAGGCCGACGTTGAACGGCTTCGCGACCCACACGAGGAGAGCGAGGCCGAGCGACGCGCGCGCCACGCCGGGCTGAGCTACATCAAGCTCGACGGCACGATTGGCTGCATGGTCAACGGCGCCGGGCTCGCCATGGCCACGATGGATGTGATCAAGCACTACGGGGGCGAACCCGCCAACTTTCTGGACGTCGGCGGCGGCGCTGGGGTGGAGAAAATCACGACGGCCTTCGAGATAATCCTGGAAGATCCCAACGTGCGCGCGGTCCTGGTGAACATTTTTGCCGGCATCACGCGCGCCGACGACGTGGCTGCGGGCGTGATTGCGGCCCGCGCTCGCCTGACCCAGAACATTCCCCTGGTGGTCCGAGTCGCTGGCACCCGTGAGGCCGAGGCCTTGGAGCTTCTTAAGGAAGCTGGGATTGGGGCCGAGCGATCCATGGACTCGGCTGCCGCCCAGGTCGTGGAGGCGGCGCGATGAGCGTTCTGCTTGACGCGACGACGCGGCTCGTCGTTCAGGGAATGACCGGAAGTCAGGGTTCGTTTCATACGCGCCTCATGCGCGAGGCCGGCACGCAGGTCGTAGCCGGGGTTACCCCGGGCCGCGGCGGCGTCGCGGTGGATGGGCTGGAGGACATTCCGGTCTTCAACACGGTTGCCGAGGCGACACAGGAAACGGATGCCAACGCTGCGTGCATTTTTGTGCCGGCCGCATTCGCCGCGGACGCCATCCTGGAGGATGCGGCTGCGGGTCTGAACGTAATCGTGTGCCTGACCGAGGGGATTCCCGTCCTCGACATGCTTCGAGTGATGCCGCGGGTGCGTGCCGCCGGCGCGCACCTGATTGGACCGAATTGTCCGGGCGTCACCACACCGGCGGATGGGGTCAAGGTGGGTGTCATGCCCTGGGCCGTCCACTCGCCCGGGCCCGTGGGCGTGGTCAGCCGCAGCGGAACGCTGACATACGAGGTCGTCCAGCACTTGACCGACCTTGGGGCTGGACAGACGACGACCGTTGGGATCGGCGGAGATCCCATCATCGGCACCCGCTTCATCGACGTGCTGTCAAAGTTTGAGGCGGATCCCCAGACTGATGGAGTAGTCTTGTTAGGTGAAATCGGCGGTGACGACGAAGAGCGGGCGGCAACGTATATTCAAGAGCGAATGACGAAGCCCGTCACTTCATTCATTGCCGGGAAGACCGCGCCCCCCGAACGCCGGATGGGGCACGCGGGCGCCATCGTGTCAGGCACGTCCGGCAGTGCGACCGCGAAAGAATCCGCGCTGCGAGCGGCCGGTGTGCTGGTAGGCGAAACGCCGGAGCACGCTGCCCGGTTATTGGTAGACAGACTGCGATAGGTTAGGAGAGTGTGCGGCTGGTAATAATGGACGGAACGACAACGACCTTTCAGGACATCTGGTCGCCCAAAATCGCCACGCGACGCGGCCGCCGACTGGTGACAGCTCGATGACGGAAAACGCCCTCTCCTGGATGATTGGCGGCCCGGCCCTTACCGGCGGCGTCAACCGTTCGGCCGAGCTCTTCGCCAAAGCCTGCGCCCGAGCCGGTCTCTACGTGTTCTCGAACGTCGAGTACCACTCGAACATCATGGGGCGGCATATCTCGTATCGCGTGCGGACGAGTGACCAGCCGGTCCACTCGCACGTGGAACACGTGGACCTGCTGCTGGCGCTTGACGCGGAGACTCTCTTCGGAACACCGGAGTACCAGGATTACCAGCGGCACGGCGGCCACCTGCACCGGCTGGCCCCGGACGGCGTGGTGGTTCTGGATTCCAAGGCCAAGATCGACCATTCCGCGATCGAGCGCGATGACATCCACGTGGTGGCGCTGGCTTACGACGACGTTGTTCGCGAGTCGGTCGAGGAATTGGGCGTTACCTACAACGCTCGCCGCCACAGCGTGATGCGCAACATGGTGCCGATCGGCGCCAGCTGCGCCCTGCTGGACTTCGACATCAGTCACGTGGTGTCGCTCGTAGCCGAGGTTCTTCCCGCGCACCGACAGGACATGGTGGAAATGAACCGCCACGTCCTGCTGCACGCGGCGGAGCAGGCGCGACGCGCCTACGCCAAGGAAGAGTTTCACGTCACGCTCCGCCCGCGTCCCGAGCGCAACGGTCACATGCTGATCAAGGGTGTGGACGCCGTGGGGATCGCCAAGATTCACGCCGGCTGCGCGTTCCAGACGTATTACCCGATTGCCCCGGCCTCGGACGAGAGCGTGATGCTGGAGCGTCACCAGACGAGTTATCCCATCGTGGTCTTGCAGGCCGAAGACGAAGTCGCCTCGATGAACATGGCGGTCGGCGCGGCCCACGCCGGCGTCCGCGCGGCGACGTCAACGGCCGGCCCCGGGTTCAGCCTTATGGCCGAGGGTCTCGGCTTCGCGTCGATTACCGAAGCTGCCGGCCCAGTCGTTGTCCTCTGGCAGCGCGGAGGCCCGAGCACCGGGCTTCCAACGCGCCAGTCGCAGCAGGACCTGCGCTTCGCCCTGCAGCCCGCCCACGGCGAGTTCCCCCATATCGTTGTCGCACCGGGCGACACGCGCGAAGCCGCGCGCATCACCCACATGGCGTTCAACTGGGGCGACCGCTACCAGATGCCGGTCGTCGTCCTGGCGGACAAGTTCATTGCCAATTCGCTGGTCACGCTTGACGACCTGGGACTGGACGGGCTCCCGATCGACCGCGGTGAGTACTGGACGCTGGAAATGAACGGCTCGGAACCGTACCGGCGCCATCGCCTGACCGAGTCGGGGATTAGCCCGCGGGCGGTTTTCGGAACACCGGGCGGCCAGTATGTGACGACGAGCGACGAACACACCGAGCGGGGTCGGATCGACGAGCAAATCGAGAACCGCATGGCGCAAATGGAAAAGCGCATGCAGAAGCTTGATCTGGCAGCCTCCGAAATCCACGAAGAGTGGCAGTACGAGCTTCTTGGCCCAGAGGATGCCGACATTACTCTTGTCGGCTGGGGTTCGACGCGCGGACCCATCACGGACGCCCTGCCGGTGCTGGAGTCGGAGCACGGCATTTCCGCCAACTTCTTGCAAATCCGGCTCCTGCGACCGTTCCCCACCGCGGTCGTGCAAGACACACTGAGCCGCGCCCGCCGGGTTGTCCTGGTGGAAGACAATTACATGGGTCAGTTGGGCATGCTGATCGCGGAACAGACCGGCATCAAGCTTGAACGAATGGCGCTGAAGTACGACGGGCGCCCGTTCTCGCAGGACGAGGTTGTTGAAGCCGTGTGCGAGCACAACGAGGCCGACATCGGTCGGCTGGTGCTCTCGCACCCGTAGAAAGGGCATGGATCGACGTGGTAGTCGCTGACACCGAACGATTGACGGCCAAGACCTTTGGGGTTGAGGACTCGCATCCGGACTGGTGCGGCGGCTGCGGCGACTTCGGAATCCTCAGCGCAGTCAAGCAAGCGCTGGCCAAGCTTGGTCGTCCACCGCACGAAGTTGCGGTGATCTCGGGCATCGGTTGCGCCGGCAAGCTCCCGCACTACATCAACTCCTATGGCCTGCACACGCTCCACGGTCGGGCCCTTAACGTGGCTACCGGCGTGAAGCTGGCCAATCAAAACCTGGAAGTTCTCGTGGCCGGTGGAGACGGCGACGGCTATGGCATTGGCGCGGGCTACCTCGTCAACTCTGGTCGCCGCAACCTGAACATTGCCTATCTCGTCCACAACAACGGCGTCTACGGCCTCACCAAGGGCCAGGCGGCTCCCACGATGCGCCGCGGCCAGAAGACCAAAGGCATGGCTGAAGCCGCGATCCAGGAGAGCGTGAACCCCATCGGTCTGGCAATCGCCTCGGGCTACACCTTCATTGCGCGCGGCTACGCCATGGCCCAGCCGGACCTGGTGAGCCTGATCGTGCAGGCCGTCCAGCATCGCGGTACGGCGCTCATTGACATCCTGCAGCCCTGCCCGATCTACAACGACCTGATGACCATCGACTTCTTCCGCGGCCGCGATGTTGGCCACAACCGCATCTATCGGCTCGCGGACGAAGGTTTCGACGGTCGTGTGCATGACCCGAGCAACCAGGACGAGATCGTGGCCAAGCAGCAAGCCGCAATCGCTAAGTCGTTCGAGTGGGGCGACCGTATTCCAACGGGGGTGCTCTACCAGGTCGACGCACCGACGTATGAGGATGAACTTGCTGGCCGCTTGCCTGAATTGGGCGCCAATAGCCTGTTGGATTTGGCCACGCCCGGGCAAGACATCTCTCGGCTTGAGGACGCGTACCGCTAAGGCGCCGCCTCCAAACTCACCCAGGCAAAACAGGTTCGTGGGTGCGGCCCGGTCAACGCTCGGCCGACCTTCGCGGGCTGGATCCTGTGCCAGACTCGCCTGAGCCCCCGTAGCTCAGTGGATCAGAGCGACGGCCTTCTAAGCCGTGGGCCGCAGGTTCGAATCCTGCCGGGGGCGCCGCGGCCGCTTCCGCTCGTCGAGCGATGGCTGTTGCCAGGCCGTCAAAAATCCACGCATGGACCGGATACAGGACGTACCAGTAAGCCAGCCCCGCTAAGCCCTTGGGGACAAAAACTGCCGTTTGCTCTAAGCGGGTCTTGCCGTCGCAGATCTCGGACAGACGGAACTGGAGCCAGGCCCGGCCGGGAAGCTTCATTTCGGCTCGCAGGCGAATCAGCGAATCGGCTTGCAGCTCCTCCACGCGCCAGAAATCCAGAGCATCGCCAACTCGCAGGTCATCCGGATGTCGTCGCCCGCGGCGAAGTCCGGCGCCGCCGAGCAGCCGGTCGATCAATCCGCGAATTCTCCAAGTCCAGTTGGCGAAGTACCAGCCGCGCGATGAACCGATGCTCGTGAGCACCCGGTACACCTCCGTGGCCGGAGCTGAAATCCTGCGAATCCTGCGCTCGACGATCGTTCCTCGATCAGACGCCAGGACGACCTGTGGCTCCAGTTCCGGCATTGGGCCTGCCGCGTCGGACCAGGACGTGTCGAGGCATCCCTCATCGAGATCCTGAATCACCCGATCAATGGCCGCGGCATAGTCTTGAGGCTCAATGTGGGGAAAGAGCGTGCGAGCAAGGTGGTCTGTTACGACGACGTCGTTGCGAAGCCCCTCCACGAGCGCCCCGGTGATGCCGGCCGGGATGGGCGTAATCCAATGAACCCAGTATGAGGACAATCGTGGGGTCAGAACCGGGACGGGAACCAGAAGACGCCGCAGACATCGAGCCTTCGCGTAGCCGAGAATCAGCCCCCGGTAGGTCGTCACATCCCGGCCGCCAATCTCGACGATGCGCCCGGCACTCTCCGGAACGATAAGCGAAGTGACCAGGTACTTCAGAACATCATCGACGGCGATGGGCTGAATTCGAGAGTAGATCCACCTGGGACAGACCATGACCGGGAGACGTTCCACGAGATAGCGAATCATCTCGAACGAAATGCTGCCCGAGCCGACTATGACCGCCGCCCTGAACTCAGTAACCGGAACTCCGCCCTCCCGAAGCGCCTGTCCAGTCTCATGGCGCGAGCGCAAGTGCTCGGACAGATGGGCTCCAGGCTCCCCGAGGCCACCCAGGTAGATGATGCGGCGAACGCCGGACTGCCTGGCCGTGCGGCCGAAGGCGCGGGCAGCCGAGGCATCCAAGTCTCCGAAGCTCGCTCCCTTCGACATGCTATGAATCAGGTAGTAGGCGGCGTCCACGCCTTCGAGCGCCTTTGATAGGTCTTGAGCGTTGAACACGTCGCCGACCGCAACTTCGACTTGACTGAACCAGGAGCGAGATGCGGCATGCGCCCTGCTCCGCACGAGAACGCGAATGCGGTGGCCTTCTTCAAGCAGCCGAGGGACCAACCGTCCGCCGATATATCCGGTTGCCCCGGTAACCAGGATCACTTCAAAACCTGCAATGGCGTTCATGGCTTGACGTCATGCTAGTCGTGCCTGACCGCTGAGCCACGTGGGATTTGACACGCTCCGCGACGGCGTGGGAGCGGTGGCGCGAGACAGCCGTCAGGCATGCGGGAGTCGATTGGCGTGCGACGCGACGACGCGACAGGTTGCGCGAGACCGACCGCTGCACGATCCGATCGCCGTCGAATTCATGAGCGCATGCGTCGATCTAGGCGATCACCTGCGCAGCGCTTGCACTCTCGTAGCCGGTCAGAACCTCTTGCCCATCCGTAGTGACGAGGACAAGATCCTCGATGTGATAGCCGGCGATATCAGGGTCAAGATACGCGGGCTCAATGCAAAGGACCATGCCCGGCTGTAGCGGTTCGTTCGTCGTGGGCTTGAGCATGGGGTATTCGTGGAGTCCCAATCCGAGCCCATGCCCGATGTGCGCCAGGTGGAAGGGTAGGCCGGCTTTTCGGTAGGCGGCCTCACACACGGAGTACAGTTCGCTGACCAGGAGACCGGGACGAATGGCATCAAGCGTTTGGACGTGTGTCTGATAGAGCCGGCTGTACAGGTCGCGCTGGTGTGGGCTCGGAGTTCCAACAAAAGCGGTTCTGGCCAGATCCGACCAGTAGCCAACAAAGTTGCCGGCGACGTCCGTGTGAATCACCTGGCCGGCTTCAAGACGCGTTGCCCCTGGTCGGGCGTGCCATTCGAAGGACCGCGTTCCGGTCCCGAGGAACATGAAGTTCAGGACGTCGGCCCCGGCCGCGGTCACCCCGGCCGTGATGTCGTCCGCGACCTTTTTCTCGGATTCACCGATGGATGCGCGTTCGAAGGCGCCGCGAATCGCACGTTCAGTTGCCTGTCCTGCGGCGGCGAGGGCGTCGATCTCCTCAGGTGTCTTGATCATCCTGGTACGGTCCATCAGATCTCCGCAATCGACCAGCGTGGCGCCCGGTAGCCGCTTCCGCAGTTGGTTGACATAAGCGGCTGGAAGTAAGTGCGTCTCAAGTCCTAGCCGTCCCCTGGCGAGACCTTTTTCAATGACGACATCGGCCAGGAGATTGATCGGGGAGGTGACGAACTCCGTGTAGGCGCGCATGTCCTCGATTCGGCAGTCATCCTGGCAGGCGACGTCCTCGCCTTTGCATACGATGATCGCCGGGTCTCCCTGACCGGGCCACAAGACCAGCGCCAGCCGATCGGGAATGAGGCGCTGCATGACGATCCGAGCGCCCGAGAGGTAGGACACGTTCTCCAATGAACTGGCGATTACAGCGTCCAGCTCAGACTGGGCGAGCAGAGATTTGAAACGCGCAAGGTTCATTTCGCGACTCCCCTGAGCAGCGTCGGGTCAATGTGACCCGGCGACGCTGACCGACCTATGGCTGAACTTTGCCATCCCGAGTTCTCCCGGCGCCTTGGTCAACGCAACCGTCGGCCGGCGGCGTCCATTCGTCGCGAAGCACGGCGTAGTACACCAGGTCCACGTGTTCATTTCGCATTTTCCAATGGCCGCGCAAAACCCCCTCGCGGCTCATGCCCAACTTCTCCAGAACGCGCCACGACCGACGGTTGTCCACGTGCGCCCGCGCGTAGACCTTGTACAGGTTGAATCGCTGGAATCCCCAGTCGAGAACCGCGCGAGCCGCCTCGGTGGCTAGTCCTCGTCCCCACCACCGCTTGCCCAGCAGGTACCCCAGTTCGGCTCTATCGTGCTCGGCGCTAACGTTCAGGCTGAGGCCGCCGATGACATGGTGCCGATGGACAACGGCGAATTCCGCATCCGTGGACCAATCGGTCTGAATCTGGCGTCTGACGAAACCGAGCGCGTCGTTGCGGGTGTAGGGGTTCGGAAGCGGCCGAAAACGCGCGACATCGGGATCAGACGCGTAGGCGCAGACGTCGTCGACGTCGGTGATTTCGAATGGTCGAAGGAGTAGGCGGGTCGTTCGTAGAGTGACCGGTGTGTTCTGGTCGTCGCTCAACGGTTCACGTCCGGCTGCTCGCTCAGGTGTCACGCCAGAGCATACGTACGTTTCATGATTGATCGGCGCAGGCCGGGTACAAAGGACGAGTGGCCGGGTTGCCAGGCGGCATCGGAATGCCCGACGCCCGTGTTCGGTGGATTGGCCGAATTGTTGGGCTGTCGCTGCAAGCACTCGTCGAAGCGACAACCGTGAATGAGGCAATCAGACTGGTGCGTCGACAGGACAGAACCTTCGGTGATTGGTGGGACCGGCCGTAGGCGGGATGCAGTTATGACGTGCGGCGGAAAACGCGCGTGAGCGGGCTGATGAGAGTCTGCGTCAGGCTACGGACGGGCTGAAAGCGGCGGTAGAGCCCGATATACGTAAAGGCCAGCATGATGAGATAGCCAGGCCAGTTGAAGACGAATCCGGTAAGGGCCTGCATGAGCTCGACGGGACCGTCGCCGGTGGCCCCACTGGAAAGGGCAGCCAGGAAGAAGAACGGCAGCAAGACCAGGGCGCCAACGGCCATCTGGCCCAGGAGGCCGACGATGGGCAGGAAGATGACGTACAGCACGGCACGGATGCGACGCATGACGCGGTCAATGCCGTAGTCCTCGACCCGACCTTCACGGCGATCCTGGTAGGAGTCGTATCCGCAGTGTCGGCAGGTGGGCGAACGCGCGGCGGTGTGACGCCCGCAGTTGGTGCAGGTAATGGTGCCCACTGCTTGATGCCTCGTGCCGGCGGCCACCTGATTCTGACGCGTAGGGAAAGTTCCGACAAGTAGACGCGACGCCGGCGCACCGTGTGCCGCTGCTGGTGTAGCGCGGTCGAGGTGGACTTGAGTGCTGCGATAGAGCCTAAAATGCCTGCCCCGCCGCCGGTTACCAAGGGAGTCAAGCGATGAAGATCGTCCGATATGGATCAAGCGCCGGGCCGGCACACGGCTCGCTGGACGAGAACGGATCCGTGTACGCCATTCGGGGGGACATCTTTAGCGACTTTGACGTCGGTGGCCGGGTCGCGGACGCGGATGATCTGAGGCTTCTGGCTCCTGTGGACCCCCCGAAGCTGATTGGCGTCGGCGGCAACTACCTGGCCCACCTTGAAGAGGGTGGCGAAGATGCATTTGTGCCGCAGTTCCCTATGGTTTTTCAGTTGCCATCGACATCAGTGATTGGTCCGGGCGATCCCATCGTCATACCCAACAAGGCGGGCTTCACGCACGCCATCAACAATCCTGACCTGCAGGACGAACCGTTCAGCCCAGTGGACTATGAGTCCGAGCTGGTCGCTGTGATTGGCAAGCCCTGCCACCGCATCGGCCCGGACGAGGCGCTGGACTACGTGCTGGGCTATAGCTGCGGCAATGACGTGAGTGCCCGCCCGTTGCAGATGGCGGAGATGGCGACCGGCGTGTTGATGCTGGGCAAGGGCCTGGAGACGTTCAAGCCACTGGGTCCGGTCATCGCCACGGATCTGGATCCCACGAATCTCAGGCTGAGGGGCCGGCACAACGGGATTGTTACGCAGGACACGAGCACGGCTGACTTGCTGTTCAGCGTGGCTTCGCTGGTGACCTACCTGGCACAGGCGATCCGCCTGGAACCCGGCGACTGCATCTACACGGGGACGCCGTCGGGCGGCGGATTCCTGGTGCCGGGCGACACGATTGAGGTTGAAATTGACGGTATCGGCGTGCTGAGCAATCCAGTGGTGGCGGGCTAGGCACCAGGCCTAGGACCGGCTGCCGTCCACGCGGCGTTCCGCGAGCCAGTCGGCACGGTATTCGAGGCCGAATCCGGGGCGATCGGGAACCTGGACCATGCCGTCGACTATGCGGATGGGTTCGACCCAGCAATCGTCGTGGGTGGAGCCACCGGCTTCGAGATAAATGCTGTTCGTCATAGCGGCGAGCAGTTGCGCGTTGTGCTGCCAGCCGCTGTGCGTGGCAATGCGGACGTTGTGAGCGTCGGCTAGCGCGGCCATTTCCATGATTTCCATCACGCCGCCGGCGCGGCGGGCGTCCGGCTGCAAGATGTCGACGCCGCGCTTTTCCAGCAGGTCAAGCACGGCGTGCTTGCCGTAGATGTTTTCCCCTGTGGCGATGGGGACTGAAACGGCGGCGCGGAGCTCGCCGTATTCGGCGTTCATCCAGGGACGTAGCGGTTCCTCGTACCAGTAGATGTCGTAGGGCTCGTAGGCGTTGCCGCGGCGGATGGCTTCGTCGACCGGATGGATCTGGTTGGCATCCACCATGACGTGGATGTCCGAGCCAAGGGCGTCGCGGACAGCTTCGAGGCGGCGCAAATCGTCGGCAAGTTCCGGCGATCCGACCTTGATCTTTACAGCGCCGTAGCCTGCGTCGATCGCGCGCCGACATTGTTCGACCAGTTCGTCCACGGGGAAGTTGAGCCAACCGACCATTCCGTAGGCCGGGATTTCACGTCGGTATTGGCCGAGAAGCTGGGCCACCGACGTATCACGGATCTTGCCGAGGATGTCCCAGACGCAATAGTCGATGACCGAGATTCCAAAGACGCCGAGGCCGCCGACGCCGTAGTACTCGGTGTGGTCAAACAGGTGTTGACGTAGGCGGCGGGGCATGGAGGCGTCCTGGCCGACGACCAGCTGGCGCATTTCGACTTCAAAGAGCTGACGCGTGAGTTCACCGCCGTAGCCCGCAATGCTGAGGGTGTAGGTGCCGTAGATGCCACTCTCGGTGTGCAGGCGGACGACGAGGTCGCGGCCGGAAGCGATGCGATGGATGGAGTCTTCGATGACGCGCAGCGGGCCGGGCTGTTGGATGACGATGGTCTCAAGCTCGGTGATACGCATGTGGCCTCGCAGTGGCTCGGGATACGAACCGAGGGCGCCTGTCGGATGGCGCAGTCTAGTCGCTCGGTCCGGCTCGGAAGGTTGACATAAATCGTACCTTCGGTGTGAACCAGGCGATCGTCGCGAATCTGTTCCCGGGGGTGCGGCGTGCATGTGACGATGTGGGCCGGGGTTGCAGGGAGGGGTGGCCATGGCGTCGATTGAGGTGCCGCGGGTGGCGTTTGTGGGTTCGGGTCGCGTCGCGATCAACGGAGTGAAGGTGCCGGATCCGCGGCCAAACCAGATCCGCGTTCGTACTACGCAGTCGCTGATCAGCGCCGGCTCGGAGCGCAACAGCTTTGAGTTGGCCGGCGCCGAAGGCCGTTTACCGGGATACTCGAGCGTCGGGGTTGTGGACGCGGTCGGGCGAGAAGTGGCCGGCTATCGCGAAGGCGACCGCGTATATGCGACCGCTCCCCACCAGGGGGCGCACCTGGTCGAGGTGGACAGGCCCAGGGTGGTCGACCGAGAGGAGCGCTACCCGCCGCCCAGGATTCCCGGGACCGTGACGGACGTGCAGGCCACGTTTCTGTCGCTGGCCGACGTGGCGCTGCATGGCGTGCGGCGCGGGCGACCGTATATCGGGGACTCGGTTGCGGTCTTCGGCCAGGGCGTGGTTGGTCAGCTGGTGACGCAGTTCGCGCGCATGGTGAATCCCTATCCGCTGATTGGGATCGACCTGGTTGACGAGCGGCTGGAACTGGCTCGGCGGAGTGGCGCCACGCATACGGTCAACGCGAGCCGCGAGGACGCCGTGGAACGAGTGGTCGAACTGACGGGCGACGAGGGCGCAAGGATTGTGTTCATGGTCACGCGTACGCCGGCGACCCTGCCGGACTGCATGCGGGCTACGGCGGCAGGCGGAACCGTGACACTAACGGGCAGCCCGCCGGGCGTCGTGGAAATCCGTCTCCAGGAGGAACTTCTACGCAAGGAGTTGACGATCACCGGCACCTACCAGACGCGTCTGTATCCGCTCATTGCGTACCACATGCAACGCTGGACGCGACCAGCGAATCGCGCCTTCATCTATGAACTGATGGGTCGGGGCGGTCTGGCCGTGGATCACCTAGTGTCGCACCACGTGCCGTACACGGACGCCCAGGAGATGTACGCCATGATCGCGCGAGGCCCTGTCGGTTGGACCGGCATCGTCCTGAACTGGTGCGAACCCTCGGCCTAGTCGCGACTGGCGGCGGCCGCCACCAGTCGCGGCCGCCGCCGGCGTAGGTCTTATGCGTCGGCAGGCAGGCGCGGCATCCAGTCGGGACGCGGGAGTCGGCCTTCAAAGCTGTAGTATGGATCGTCGCGGTCCAGCGGCAACTGGACCGTCGACGCGGTGGCTGCGGACTTGTAGATGGCCCGCGTGAGTTCGACGTGCTGCCGCGCAATGGTCTGAGGGAACGGGATCGGTCGATTCTCGAGGACGCAACTGGCCCAGAGCCGGCTCTGATGGAGCTGGCTGGGGGCCTCTGGGAGATCCTCAAGACCTTCGCCCAGGGCTTCCAACTCGGCCACCACGCCCGGCGTGTTGGTGGAACCGAACGAGAGCGTGTGCTTGAACACGCTTTCGCGGCCGGAGTTAAGCAGTACGGTCGGCTGCCCCCAGCCCAGATGTTCGTGAGTGACGACCATGGACGCGTTTTGGCCAACGAATTCCCAGCGCGTCTGCTCGGTTTGGGGCTGCTGGTGGTGAAGCAGGGAGCCCTGGACAATCCCGACCGCGCCGTTGGCATAGCGGACCAGGGCCAGGCTGTAGCTGTCGTGCTCGATGTCGCGCAGGAAGCCGCCGGAGTAGGCCGTGACTTCGACGACGGGCGAGCCGAGAGCGAAGAGGAAGGGTTCGATGACGTAACGACCGTGGTGGAAGACTGCGCCGCCGCCTTCGGTGTCGAACTTTCCGTGCCAGCCACCCATGTAGTAGGACTGCTGGTGGTACCAATTGATCTCAATCTTGGCCACGGCCAGCGGGCCCATCAGGCCGCTGGCGATCGCCCGCCGGGCGTGCTGAAGACCACGCGTATAGCGGCCGCCGCACTGCGAGACGTAGGTAACGCCGGCTTTCTCGACCGCCGCCAGGATTTCGTCGGCCTCCTGCACGCTCTTGGCCATGGGCCCTTCGGTGAAGATGTGCTTGCCCGCCTCGGCGGCGGCCACGACGGGAATGCCGCGGATGGGCGGCGTCGTGAGTACGAGGACGGCGTCGATTTCGGGGTCCTTCAGCAGGGCCTCGTGCCCGTCGTAGGTGCGGATCTCGTTGTCAGCCGCGGCCCTGGCGTGAACGGCCATTTGCTCGGCCGCCTCGCGCGCTTGGTCATCGCGCGCGTTGATGGCCAGGGCGCGCTGGCGGGCGGCCTCGGCCGTGTAGGCCTCGTGTATGGCCGCGGCGCGATCCTGGGCCATTTGTGGAACAAGATCGGCCGTGGCTACGACCTGGGCCAGATCGGTCATCCCCGAATAGATGTCGGTGTAGAGCCGAGAGATTCCCCCGCAGCCGATGAATCCGACCTTCAGCTTTCGGTCCATGCCCTTGTGCTCCCGCCAGCAGGTTCGCCGGGATGGTATACGAAAGTGAAATGCTTGGCGGACTGACCACTCAGGGGGTATTCGGGTGCGTTTGGCCTAGCCGGCAAAATCCTTGAACTCGATGCCATCCATGCCGCGAAAGCGGCTCGACATTACCTCGAGGGCTTGACGATTGTTGTCGATGAGGATGAAGCGGCGGCCGAGCTCATGGGCAGCCTGTCCCAGCGTTCCGCTACCGGCGAAGCAGTCCAGCAAAAGGTCTCCGGGGCGCGACGAGGCCTGCACGATGCGGCGGACGACTCCCAGCGGTTTCTGCGTCGGATAGCCCGTCCGTTCCTTGCCGCTGGTGGGCACGATGGTGTGCCACCAGGTGTCGGTGGGCAGTTTCCCGCGGGCGGCCTTCTCAGGGCCTACCAGCCCTGGCGCCATATACGGGATGCGCTCGATCTCATCGGTACTGAAGTAGTAGCGATCAGGATCGCGCACGTAAACCAGGATGTTGTCGTGTTTGGCTGGCCACCTGCGCTTGGCTCGCGCTCCGTAGTCATAGGCCCAGATGATCTCGTTCAGGAAGCAGTCGCGGCCGAAGATGTCGTCAAGCAAGACCTTGGCGTAGTGCACCTCCCGGTAGTCTAGGTGCAGGTAGAGGGATCCGGCGGGCGCCAGCAGGCGGTGGGCCTCGACCAGTCGCGGCTCCAGGAACGCCAGGTAGTCGTCGAACTCGTCGACGAAGGTTCGCGTGACGCCCTTCGCGGTGCGATAGCGGCGTCCCTGGAATCCGGTGCGGTCGCCATCGGGGTCATGCTGCGTGCGCAGCCTCGTTCGAGACTGCTCTCGACCGGTGTTGAACGGCGGGTCGGTGTAGATGAGATTCACGGACGCGGTCGGCAACTGCTTGAGGATCGGCAGGTTGTCCCCATGACAAACACGGCCCACGGCCACGTCAGGCGGCGGATTGCGGCTCAAGGGTGCCCCGGGGTCTCCACGTCTGGTTCCCACATCTTGCCGTAGGACGAACGGCAGTCGGCACCGAACGACGCCTCGGGACCCCGGGACGTAGCATACGGGCGACCCACTCGTTCCGATGGAACGGAGCCGGAAAGAACGTTACGCATGGCTGCGCTGGCGCTGCAGGGCGGGACGCCCATCCGAACTGAGCCGTATAACGCCTGGCCCGAATTCGACGAATCTGAAGTTGAGGCCGTGGTCGAGGCGTTGCGAACCGGCAACTGGGCGAGTGGCGAGGGCGATCGAAGTCTCATCAATTTCGAGCGGTCCTTCGCGGCGTATCAAGGTGCCGCGTACTGCCTGGCGGTGAGCAGCGGGACGAGCGCCCTGGAAATCGCGCTCCGAGCCCTGCGTCTTTCGAGAGGCTCCGAGGTGTTGCTCTCGCCCTACACGTACATGGCCAGCCCGACGGCGGCCCTGAACGTGGGTCTCGTACCGATTTTCGTTGACATGGACCCTGAGACGTACAACATCGATCCGCGCCTGATCGAAGCGGCGATTACCCAGCGCACGGGCGCAATCATGACGGTGCATTTCGGCGGGTTGCCCTGCGACATGGGAGCGGTGCTCGACATTGCGCGGCGGCACGACCTCAAGGTAATTGAGGACGCCGCGCACGCGCACGGGTCCACCTGGAACGATCGCGGACTCGGCACGATCGGCGATGTTGGCTGCTTCAGCCTGGGCCCAGGCAAGAACCTCACGCCGGGCGTCGGTGGAGCGGTGATGACGAACGATCTCGAGATCTACAAACACGCCATCGCCTACTCGGAAATGGACATCGGCGGACGCGTGATGCGGTTCGGCGAGATGGGCATCGACGGGCAGGCCGCCGAACCCGACGAGTGGTTCCCCTATAGCTCCGGCAACCGTCGGCTGGGTGGCGTGCTGGCTGCTCTGGCCAGCGCGCAGTTGGATCGGCTGGAGGGCCAGACCCGCCGACGGTCGGAGAATGGCCGGTACGTGGCCGAGCTTCTGGAAGACGTGGATGGACTCTCGTCGCGCCGCGAGGACCCCTACGTAACCCGCAACGCCAACCACCTGCACATCGTGCGCTACGACCCCGAAGGGTTTGACGGATTGCCCCGGGATCGCTTTGTCGAAGCCATGCAGGCAGAGGGATTGGGAATCCGGGCCGGCTACCGACGCCCTATGAATCGTGCCGACCTGTTCAGCGACCCCAACGGCGAACTCTCGCTGGTCTGGCCTCGGGGCGACGGAGCACCCGACGTGGACTACGCATCCATGGCCTGCCCCCACGCCGAACGCGCCTGCGCGGCCGAAGACCTATGGATAACCCAGAACATGATGCTCAGCGGCCCCCAGGCCATGGAGGAGATTGTGGAAGGGGCCGAAAAGGTCCGCGATAACTTGCCAGTGTTGGCTGCGTTGTAGACGTTCGAACGCCAACGCGACGAGCGTTGGCGGGCGGGGTCGTGGCTGTCTAAGTCGCTGGCGTTAGCCCTTGATTCCGGTGAGAGTAATGCCTCGGATAAAATGCCTTTGTGCGAAGAAGAAAACAACAATGATTGGCGCTACGGCGATCATGGCAACCGACATTTGCAGAGTGTGCTGCTGTTCCGTGTACTGTCCGGCGCCAAAATATCGTAACCCGACTGCCAGGGTGAGCCGTTCCGGCGTATTCAAAACGATGAGGGGCAAAAAGAAGTCGTTCCAATTGCCAATGAAGCTGAGCGCCGCAACCGTCGCAATCGCCGGCTTAGACAGCGGCAGGATGACTCGGAATAGAATGCCGATGCGGGAGGCGCCGTCCGTTCGCGCAGCCTCGTCAAGTTCGATGGGTATCGTCATGAAGAACTGCCGCAGAATGAAAATGGCGAATGCACCGCCTCCCAGCCCGGGGACAATCAGCGGCCAAAGTGTGTTGAGCCAGCCAAGATCTCTAAAGATGATGATGATGGGAATGATGGTGACGTGTAAAGGCAGCATCATGGTCGATAGCAGAACCATGAAAAGCACGCGATTGCCCGGGAAGTCCAGGCGAGCGAAGCCATATGCGACGACGCAACTCACGAAGGTCCCAACCGCCACTCCAATGAATGTCACAATCGACGAGTTCAACAGCCACCACGGAACAGGCTGCTGCTGCCACACGTACGTGTAGTTTCCGAAGTACGGGGGGAACGGCCAAAACAAGTCTGGGTCATAGACCTGACCGGTGGTCATGATCGACCAGCGGATCATATAGATGAACGGAATCGCATACATGACGCTGCCGCCTAAGAGCACCAGGTAGATGAGAGCTCTGGTCAGGGCACGAACTACCCGAACGGAGTTTGATCGGACAGTGATTGGCTTACCCGAATAGGCGGTGGATGGTCCGGGTGTCCCGAGGGGTGTGGCCAGGGTCGCGCCGAGACTTGGCGTCGAGGATGATCCAGACGAATGAGTGCGTGCAGCAACCGAGCGTCCTGCGGGTGTGGACAGGACTGATCCTTGGTCCGCCTTATGTTTGCTCATAGCACAACGGCGCGGAGAGTTGTGGTGCCGCGCAGCGAGTTCCTGAACTTCAGCCCTTGATACCCGTTAGCGCGATCCCGCGGATGAAGTGCTTCTGCGCGAGGAAGAACAGAACCACGACGGGCGCGACGGCAATCAGGGCAATGGCCATCTGCAGATGCAGCCGCTGCGCCTCGTACTGTCCCGCCTGGAGCCAGCGCATTCCCACGGCAAGCGTCAGCCGCTCGGATGACTGCAGCACGATCAACGGGAAGAAGAAGTCATTCCAATGGCTGATGAAGGAAAACACGGCGACGGTAGCGATGGCTGGCTTGGAAAGCGGAATGATAATGGTCCAGAACACGCGCATTCGCGACGCGCCGTCGATCGCAGCTGCTTCGTCAAGCTCCAGCGGCAGCGTCAAAAAGAACTGGCGTAGCAGGAAAATATAGAACGGCGCTCCACCGAGTAGCGGAATAATCAGAGGTAGCAGCGTGTCCAGCCAGTTGAGTTCTCTGAAGAGAATTACCTGCGGAATGATCGTCACGTGTTGCGGCAACATCATGGTGGAAATAACAATGAGGAAAAATATGCGATTGCCCGGAAACTTGAGCCTGGCAAATCCGAAAGCGACCAGCGCACTAACGAACGTTCCAATGGTGACGCCGGCAAACGACACAATAGAGCTATTGGTGATCCACCAGAGCACGGGGCCAACCTGCCAGACATCCGTGTAGTTGTTCCACGCGGGCGGGTTGGGCACCAATGGCTGCGGAAGTTCGTAGAACATGTCAAGGCTCATCAATGACGCCCTGATCATCCAGAGGAACGGGATCGCGTACATAATGCTGGCGCCGATAAGGATGAAGTAATACAGCGCCTTCAACAGAGTCTGAAGAATCTGGACGCGCCGGGACCGGATCGTACGCCCGGCGGTTGGCACCGGAGCGGGAGCCAGTCCTGTGTCAGCGGTTCTGACAGTCATCGCCTAGCGCTCCGTGGCGCCTTCGTAGTAGACCCAGCGCCGAGCAATACCAAACTGGAGGATCGTGAACACCAGGATGATCACAAACAAGACCCAGGCAATAGCCGAGGCGTAACCCATCTGGAAGTATTCGAAACCAGTGCGGTAGAGGTGCAACAGAATGAACAGCGTCGAGTCTCGCGGTCCGCCGTTCGTCACGATCAATGCCTGGGTAAACACCTGCCAGGATCCGATGATCTGGAGCACCGCGGTAAGGAAAATTGCCGGTGTCATCATCGGGACCGTCACGTGCCACATCTTTCGAATCACGCCAGCGCCGTCCACACTCGCCGCCTCATAGAGATGCTGCGGAATGCCTTGCAGCGCTGCCAGGTAGATGATCATCGTCGTGCCCAGTCCCCAGAAACTCATGAGAATCAGGGCCGGCATGGCCCAGGTTGAGCTTGTCAGCCAATTCGGACCGTCGATTCCTACGAGCCCCAGGAACTGGTTCACGAGACCATTTGGCTGGAGCAGAAGGATCCAGAGATATGCCGTGGCGACGCCTGCCGTTACCGACGGCAGATAAAAGGCTGTGCGGTAGATGGGTTGGCCCTTGACCTTTTGATTCAGCAGAATCGCTACAAAGAATGCCATGATCATGATTCCGGGCACATGTACAGCGGTGTAGTAGAGCGTATTGATGATGCTGCGGATAAACTTGGGGTCGTCGGTAAAGAGGCGCACATAGTTATCCAGGCCGATCCAGGTCGGCAGCCCAATAAATCGATAGTTGGTAAAGCTAAGAAAAATTGATGCAATAAACGGTCCCAATGTAAACCAAAGAAATGTGATCAGCCAGGGCGTAATGAACAGCAATCCGCTCCAGCGTTGCCATCGTGTCGTTCGCAAAGTTGCCTCAGTTCATAGGCGGTCGGGCGAGCGCCAGCTTGTGGCGCCCGCCCGACACATCGCCGTCATTCAATGGCTTGAATGAGTGCGAATCGTGCCTATTGCAGCGTAGCCAGGTGCTTGTCGCACGCGGCCTGCGCGTTCAACAGAGCTTCGCGGGCTGGAATCTCGCCGACGATCGCGGGCTGCGTTTCGTCGTGCAGGATGTTCCACCACTGCGCCCAGCCGCTGAAGAACATGAGGCCGTAGGCGTCCGGGCTCAGGAAGTGGTCCCGGATGAGCTCCATGCTGCGGGGCATGCCCGGCTGGAAGCCGAGGTACCGGTCGCTGTTGATCGCCGCGCGGTGCATCGGAATTGCTCCGCGTCCGTCGGCGACCAGGCCCTGGAAGTACTCACCCGCGATGAACGACGTGAGGATGACCGAGGCCTCGACCGTGCCGTGCTCAAGCGCCTTGACGGTGATGAAGTGCCCCAACTCGTTCGTGGAGTAGGCGACCTCACCGATCGGCGATCGCGGCGACGGCATGTTGTCCCACTCGAATCGGCCGCCAACGCGAAGCTTGCGGCCGCCGGGGCCGTGAATGCCACCGGGCTCCATGCCGATCTTGCCGGTCGCGAACGGTGCCGTAATGCCTTCGGTCAGCAACTGCGACAACTCGCCGAGGGGGACGCCTACGCCCTCCTCGTAAGTGGCGTTGACGTACCACTCGAACGCCTCGAGTCCACCCTCGGTGGCGAAACCGGAGGCCGGTGCCGGGCGGGTCCGCTCGGTGAACAGCCAGCCGCCGTTGGCGCTGATCAAGGGCAGCCAGCGGAATTCGCCGCCGGTACCGTGGTGCAGACCGTACTCATTGGTCTCGGCGTTGGTGAGCTGCCGGGCCGCCTCCAACTGCGAGTCCCAGGTCCAGTCAGCCGTCGGCGCGTCCACGCCATCGGCGTCGAACTTGTCGATGTTGTAGACGTAGCCGTTGACCGCTGACATGAAGGGCATGCCGTAGAGCACCCCATCGATGTCCAGGTTTTGGAGGCTCGGGTCGTCAGGGTTTTCGCGCGACAGGATGAGGAAGTCGTCAAGGTCGATACCGGCCTTGTCGACGTGGTCCTGGAGCTGCACGAGACCCGGCGCGAACTCGCGCATCCGCGCGCCGTTCAGCACAACGACGTCACCAACCGTGCCCGCCGCGAACATGATGTTCACCTTGTCGCGGTAGAACCCGGGTGGGATTGGAATGAGGTCGTACTTGACGTTCGGGAACTGCTTGTCGAATTCCTCCAGGCCGGCCTTCATCGTCTCCCAGCGCGTCCCAGCCGCCCAGTAGTTCATGAACTGAATTGGCGGGGTCGGTTCCATCTGGGCTGGGGCCTCGACCATGACTTCCCTGGTGACGACCTTCTCGACCTCGACGACCTTCTGAACTTCGACCGGAACTTCCTTCTCAACGACCTTCTCGACAACCCGCTCGACCGGAACTTCCTTCTCGACGACCCGCTCGACCGGAACTTCCTTCTCGACGATCTTCTCGACCTCAACGACCTGGGTCTCTCCGCAAGCCGCGAGAATGGCCACCGACGCGCCGCCAAGGGAACCTACCCCAAGCGCGCGGATGACCTTACGTCGAGTCATTGATCCGCTCATGAAACCTCCCCATATCGGTGGACACGGGCGACGCACAACCAAGTGTCACCGGTCCGCTACACGCCAAAACAGGGCGACCCGTCAACTGTCGTTCAGCCCGACAAGCCTCCCTAGGGCGCACTGTCTAACACCGGCTCCGGAAGCCTGTCAAACGAATGTCCATGTTCTCTCCGTCGCGCTCACCGGTGCGCAGGCAACAATCGCGCCACCGAGTGAGGCCGGCGTGTGTTCCGGCTATCGCTTGGTTCCTCGCTGCTGCACGCACGAATAGTGGATTTGGCACACGGCCTTTCGTTCCGAATCGTCGCGCAGCCGGCCGCCGACGGAGGTCATGCGCAGGAACATGCCGACGGGCGGGGACTCTAACGCGATCGTGTTCTCCTTGCTCGACGTGATGGTGGAGCTGTTGATTTCCCAGTCCTGCTGGTAGACCACGGCCACGGCCTGGTCGTCGGTCAGCATCGCG